>NZ_JAZQIJ010000095.1:0-4159 GCF_045541095.1 Methanobrevibacter sp. | reverse complement strand
AGTAAATTAAATTAATCATTAATTAAATAAGTAAAAAACAAGTATTAAGTTCATTTTATGCAGGAAGTTCTTAAAATGAGTAATACTTAATAAAATACTCGAAATTAGTCGTCAAATTCGGACTAATGATTTCAAGTGTATTAAAAGTATCACTCAATTATCGGACACTCCCGAATTGTTCGTATTTTTTTAAAATAATTTGCCTAATTAATTAAATTTTGTTGGTAATGTTTAAGTGTATTCTATGTTTCCAATATTATTCTTTATTTTTAAAAATTTCTTTTATAAAAATTGCTCTACTTTTGTAAAATTGCTTTAACTTTATAATATTGTATTCATTTAAAACAAAAAGCTTATAAAATTCGTAATTTAAAATAATATTAAATTAAATTTTTTAAAATATAAAATAAAGGTTTTAAAAATGAGAGATTATTCTATTGAAGAGGCAATTGAAATAATTAATTCATGTGATGAATCGTTCATGCCTGATACTATACATTTTGATGTTAGGAATATTCAAAGGATTGGAGATTTTGGCTTAATCTTTGAAACATTCTTACACAATCCATTAATGGGAATTATCAAGCAAGATCACAATAAATTTAGATTATATTTTGAACATAATCAGAGACCTACAAAAGATATATCATTAGTGATAGGTATAAATGATAATAGAGAAGTGAAATTCGTAACTGTTATGGAAACTTATAGAAATCAAAGGGTGAGAAAATGAACAACAAAGTAGTATATGATTATGACCATCAAGGGGACTCATTATTCATATATTGTGTTGATGATTATGAATATGAAGTTTCACTTGAATTGGACAATGATGTGATTCTGGATATTGATAAAGAAGGTAAACCTGTTGCATTTGAATTTCTAAACGCATCTAAAATATTCAATCTGGATAAAAGTCATTTTAATAATTTAACTAAAATTACTATTCAATCAATAATCACTGAAGAAGCTATAAATTTAAAAGTCAAATTAGCAGTTCCGGTCCATAATAAAACACAAACTTTTGGAATGAATAGAATCACAACTAATTTAAATGGTATTCCTGCTATTGAATCTGAACTGGTTACAGCATAACATTATTCATTACATCTTAACAACATGATTTTAATAATTATTTAGAAAATAAATTCTGTATCAGAGTTTTAGTGCTTGAAATCGATAAGTATCGGAACTTTTTTATAAGTTTTATACGAATTGTTCGTATAATTTTAGTGTTTTCTTTATATAAAATCAATTTTTTATCAGAGTTGATTGGAAATGATAAGTTCTGCAACTCTTTAAGGTTTTAAAACGAAATGGTGTGTATGTAGAATTTTCTAATTCTGATGAGTTTCATTTTTTTTAAAAGTTAATGTTTATATTAAAAATAGTAAAAAGTGAATAATTTATGTTATTCACTTTTAGTTTAAGCAATTATTTACCCAATTAATAAAATTGCATGTAGAATCACCAGTTCTTTCAGCTTGGGTATGTCCTTGGCCCCATACAGTTGAAAATTCAACATTGTCCTTTCCAACTTTATTCAGGACGGCTAAGTATAAGTTGACATCGACACATTGGGATGTATCTCCTTGTTCAATACCTGTGTTTATTCTCCAATATTTAGCTACATCAGAACTTCCTGCTCCATCGTAATAATCACATAAGTAATACATTGGATTATACATGTTTACACGAGTTTCCATGGTGTTATTTAAACCGTCTTTTGTAGCCAAATCATTGCTATATTCACGGGCATAATCTTTTGAGTCATTAGTGTATTTAGAGTATGTTTCACTATTATTGTTAAGTAAATCACTTAAATCTTTATCAAAATGTGATGAACTATTTGCGTCAAGGCCAAACAATCCGTTTTCAGCTTGAGAACGATTCAAATCATCAAAAGCGGCAACAGATTTTGAAGGATTTTTACAATTTTTGACAAATGCTTCTAAACTAGTGATTTTTGCAGTGTTTGTTTTTTCATCATATTGAATCCATGTGTCATTTCCATTAAGGTAATCAATGTAGTCTTGTGCTGTCTGATAACTTGTTGATGATTCGGTATCGGTGTTTTCACTTTGCATTTCACCACTAGGTGCTGATCCTGTTGGTGTTTCTCCACTTTCACCACTAGGTGTTGATCCTGTTGGCATTTCCCCGCTAGGTGCTCCACCAGATGGCATACTTCCCATTCCATTAGAACTTGGAGAATATGGGAATGTTGTATCATTTAAAAAATTATTCAAGGATTCTTCGGTTACAGTTAACATGTAATCATAGTAACTGCCTGAAGTATAAATTCCATCATTGCTTTTTTCAAGTTTCAATACATTTCCATTTGGGTCTTTTAGGTTCAATTGATTAATGTAAGTAGCATATGATCCTGCCAAATCATTACTTAAGGCACCTGTGAATGAGTTCGAATTTCTCACATATTGGCCCATATTCCATTCATATGCACTATCTGCAGTATCTAAATTTGTTATTGGACACCAGCACATCGCACCAGCAATAGCATTTGATAAAACTTTTCCATCTTTATCAACCATTGCAGCACCAATGTTTTCTAAATATGGATTATATAATTCGCTGTTTCCAGAAGCACCCATTATTGCAGATTGTGCTCCCCCTCCACTATGGCCAAAAGTAAATATTTTCTCAGTGTCCCCGGGTAAAACATCTCCGTTAAATCTGTAGTAAGTCACTGCAGATTTCAAGTCAACTACACCATCAGGTGCTTCTGCATTGTCTCTTCCCATACAACCGGCATTTAAATAGATAAAACCAGCATCAGTATAATTTTTAACTTCGCCTGCATTGTAACTAGTTGGTGCTTTGCATGCAGAATAACCTGGAGTATTTACGGGCATTACTATAGGTGCGGAATTAGAGGTATAATTTCCAACTTTAGCATTTTCATTTATTTTACAACTGTAAGTTCCATTGGAATTTTTACTGCCTTCAAAGTATTTTCCAGGAACGTATATTCCACAAGATTCATATGCAGTATCTTTAGGATTCATACAGTATACAAGTCCAATTTGATAATATATGTCGTTTGTTTCGTCATATTGCCAATTATTCATGTCAACTGAAAGATTATTTGTTAATGCGCTTGCATTATATGATGGTCCCTCACCTGTTGAAGTCGAGTTACCTGTTAGGAAAAATACTCCCACAATAGATATTAGAATTATTAGGGCAATTATAATTAAATGTAACTTTTTCATAACATCACCGATTAATTTATATTTAATAACTAGGATGTTATATTTAAATTTTTTCATATTAATGCTGTCAGTTTTTCAAAATTGGAATGGGAAACATACTTTGATTATGAAACATTAACTAACAATTTAATTAATAGTTTAGAATAATTTGCAAAAATTATATTTGCATTTTGTACTTGAAATCTATAAGTATGTGAACTATTTTACTTGTTTTATACGAATTGTTCGTAAATATGTTTGATTAATTGTTGCTTTTTTAATTAAAATTTTTCCTAAGTTAATGATTTTTTGATATATTTGAGGTGATGGTAGAGTGGATTGGTGGTCCACACTAATTAATTCAATCAATTTGTCAAATAATGTCACAAATTAAAATTCCACTTCATCGAAGTTCGTTTTTTAGAATCCTCACCTTGAAAACTGTTAACCTAGCTTTGATTCCTATCAATCGTCAATCAGAAAAATGCTTGTTATATTCTTAACTAATATAGGTAGGAATATAAGTGACTGTTAAAAAAAATAATGCAGTCAAGAAGCATTTCTACCATCAACTCACCTTCCTTAGGAGGGTAAAATATTTTGGATATTCGCTTTTTCATTCTATGACTCCTAATTTTATATAGAATTTTTATCTGTTCCAGAGTACTATCATTTATTACTTTTATTATATAAAGTATTACTTTTTATTTTTTTACAAAATTTTATATATTAAAAAAAGGCAAGTAGTATTATTGGATATTCGTTGGAATTCATTTTATGGTTCCAATTTTTAATAATGGTTTAGAGTTATTTTTAACTCTATCCTATTATTAAGTTCTTATTTTATTAGAAAATTAGTTTTATACTGTAGTTTTAGTGCTTGAAATCGATAAGTATCGGAATTTTTTTATAAGTTTTATACGAACAGTTTTGTATGCGCTGTGTTG
>NZ_JAZQIJ010000094.1:0-22040 GCF_045541095.1 Methanobrevibacter sp. | reverse complement strand
ATTATTAATTAATGTTAATTTTTGACATTTTTTAAATATAACGAAATGGAGCTTGTTTAATGTTTTTGACTAGAATTGGCTATGGAATTGTATATTTCTTAGTTCTTATTTATGAAATAATTAAAGCAACATTCGATGTTTGTTTTAATTCAATTATGAGAAGAAATATTGATCCTATTGTTGTTGATATTGAAACAGTATTAGAGAGACCTGTTTCACAGACAATTTTAGCAAACAGTATTTCTTTAACTCCTGGTACTTTGTCTGTTGATTTAGACAGTGAGAATAACATTATTAAAGTAGCTGCTATTTCTCCAAGAAGTAAAGAGGATATCATTCCTTTTGAACCATATATAAAGAAAATGTTGGAATAATATTTTTCTTATTAAATTGTTGAGTGAGATTAGTATGGATATATTGTTTATTTCGAAAATATTTGTGGTTATCGCATTAGTCATTTTAATGTTGGCCGCTTTAAGAGCAAGTGCATATAAATCCACATCTATGGGGCTTTTAGGAAGCTCTGTAATAGTAAATGCCTTTGCATTGGCATTGCTAATTGTTGGTGGTTTATATAATCTTGAATTCTATAGAGATATATCATTAGCTTTAATATTCTTTGGTTTCGTAGGCACTGTTGCATTTAGTATTGTTTTAGGAGGCGATGATGAATGATGGAATATGTTCAGGCAGTTCTTCTCATTATCTCTGCGTTTCTGATTATCGTCTCAGCAATAGGGGTCTTGACAATTCCAAAAAATACTAAAAATGCAGTTTATGCAAGAATTCACATTTTCGGTGTTTTTGATATTGCATGTATTATTGCTATGATTGCTTTAGGCCAATTTTTACTTGCTGGAATTTACTTTATTCTAGCACCGTTTGTAGCACATGCTATAGCTAATGCTTATTGGAAAAAAGAAGATAGAGAAAATAATTCAGACTTGGTAAATGTAGAAGAAGTCGTTGAAGATGACAATCCTTTCATCCATCCTAAAGAAAAGATGCAAGCTTTAGAGAGTAAGGATTCAGAAAAACTTAAAGCGGATGAAAGATTCTCAGTTACTATGCTGGAAATAGATGAGGAGGAGTAAGATGATAGAATTTGTATTGATGATTATAATAATTGTAAGTGCAATTCTTGCTCTTATTCAAAAAGACTTATTGAAGGCCGCAATTTTGACAGGTTTTTCAGGAGGCGCACTTGCAGTGCTGTTCCAGATTTTACTGGCCCCTGATGTTGCACTGACACAGGCAATTGTGGGTGCAGCGATTGTACCTGTATTTATTGCTCTGGCCGTTAAGAAAACTCAAAGGGAGGATAGCTAATGGCACAAACACAACTTGCGATATTATTGACTTCAGCTGCACTGGTCATTATCGGGCTTTATTCAGCAATTTTCATTGATAATATCATTAAAAAGATTATAGGTATTAGCTTCATCGAAGAAGGTGCTAATTTATTCATTGTTGCTATTGGTTATAAGCCAGGTGGTGTTGTTCCAATCCTGATGCCTGGAATGGACACATCATGGTTTGCATCAAATGCTGCATATCCTTTGCCTTTCGGTTTAGTGCTTACCAGTATAGTAATCGGTGCAAGTACCTTGGCGGTAATGCTTGCGCTCGTAATGGTTTTATACAGAAGATATGGTACATTAAGTACTCGTGCAATGTTGGCAGACACATCCAAACAGGAGGAATACAATGAATGAATTAATTCCACTTATGGTTATTGTTCCGGTAATTGCAGCATTGATTATCAGTGCCTTTTCAAAGTTCAACAAGGCAACTAAGATTTTCGCTTTTGTCGTTGCAATCTGCCTTCCGATTATACCGTTGGCTTCCAATTACGGTCTCCATTACTTTGGAGGTTATGAGCCGATGCTGGATAATGTGACAAGTATAATGTATCATCCGGCGATTACATATTCATTTACATTCCTGCAACAGATATTCATCGCTGCAGTTGGTCTTTTAACATTCCTGGTAATATTTATCTATCTGACCAAATATAAAGAGGTTTCAGGACCTTACCTGTTCCTGTTGTTTTTAGGAACAGCTGCCGTAACTGCAATGATTCTTACAGACGATATATTCCACATGTTTGTATTCTTTGAAATCCTTGCTCTTGCACAGGTAGGTATAGTTGCCGCTTCATCAATTGATTACAGTTATGAGATGGCTTTGAAATACATGATTTTGGGATCAATTGGTTCTCCAATAATGCTTTTGGGAATTGGATTCCTTTTAGCATTGACCGGTAGTGTAAATGTAACCGATATAGCCGCTGCTGTTCATAATGGTCTGGTTAGTTCTACTTCTCCAGTATTTTTATTATCACTCGCTTTAATATTCTTTGGCTGGTTATACGCATCAGGTTTACCACCATTCCATACTATAAAATCTGGAATTTATTCAAAAGCAGAACCTCACGGAGCAGCTTTACTTCAGTCATTTACAGTTATTTCAATGATTTCAATCGTATTGATCATGTTTAGAATCTATTCATCTCTTCCAATATTTGAAGTGCTCATAGTCTTCTTCTCTATCTTGGCTATGATATTGGGTGTCTCTCTCGCATTAACCCAGACAGACTTCAGAAGGATGATCGGATTTTTAGCTGTTGGTGAGCTAGGATTTATCGGTTTAGGTATTGGTCTTGGAACACAGTATGCATTGACTGCAGGACTGTTCCAGGCATTGAACGAAATTATTATTACTGCATTGTTATTCATAGGATTCGGTGCGATTGTCAACGCAACCGATGAAGTCGATACACGCAAGCTCGGAGGTCTTCTTGCAGCACATCCGAAAGTCAGCATAATGCTTTTAATAGCCGGTTTGGCAATGGCAGGTGTACCTCCTTTAAGCGGATTCCAATCCAAATTAATGCTTGTTCAGGCTTCCTTAAGTTGCGGATTCCCTGAATTATCCATTTTGGCTATTGTAGTAAGTATCGCTACATTCGTGGTATTTGTAAAAACATATTATACTATGTTTTTAAAACCAAAACCTAAAGATTTGGACTTAGAAGGAAAAGAAGTTCCAAGAACAATGATTTTTGTCATGGCAGTTTTATTAATCGTAATTATATTGCTCGGTATCTTCCCGGACATAGTTACAAACGGAATTTCTAACTTTGTAGGAGGGATATTATGAAACTTTATGATCAAATTTTCGAAGTTGTAAAACAGTTCAGAAAATTGTTTTCTCCAGGTCCTGTAACTAATGCTGATGTTTCCGGCAGTATTACTGCAGAAATATTTATCATCGTTTCATTGGTATTGGCAGTGCTGTTATTGAGACATTTAAGTTTGCTGCTTGCAGGTTTGGTTGCATTGATACTTGCAATAGTATTGATAACTAATATCCCACTGATTCCGAAATTTAAAATGGAACAGGAAGATTCATTGGAAAAAATGCTGTTTTATGCAGTAGTGACACTTGCTATTATTGTTGCATTTTTATACTGGGGTGGTAATCTTGTCTAGTAAAACTACAGTTCGTAATTTGCTTGCAGCGGTAATGACAGGAATATTTTCTGTTACATTACTTGATGCAATATTTCATTTAAGCAGTATCATTCAGCCTGGTGTAAGTAACATTTACAACGCTTTGGGAACACAAATAGCTCCAAACATGGTCACTGTTGTTATTTTTGATTTCAGAGCTTACGATACATTAGGAGAGTCAATCATATTGCTGACTGCCGGATTGGTGGTATTGCTTATATTTGGCAGAGGATTATTGGGGGATAAACAATGAGTCAGAATAGTATGATTTTAAAAATTATTTCATTACCGCTTTCAATTATCCTTATTGCTTTAGGAATAATGACCATTCTCGGAGGACATATCACTCCTGGAGGTGGTTTCCAAGGTGGTGCAATGATTGCCAGTGGAATTATCCTGTCTATACTTGTTTATGGTCTGGGTAACTCTCCATTGGAATTGTCCCATGCATATATTGAAGTTTTCGAATCCGTTGGAGCATTAGGATTTGTCATATTCGGTTTGATAGGTTTGTTTGTTGGAGGATTTTTCCTCTACAACGTAGGTACAGACATATTAAATGTTGTTCCTGCAGCCATTCAAAATGTACTTCATTATCCTGATGTCACTAATGCGGGAATAATTCCATACCTCAATATATTTGTCGGATTGAAAGTATTTGCGGGCCTTTCCTCAATTGTCATTGCATTTGCAGGATTTAAAAAATTGGTTGAGGAGGGTGAATGATGTTGTCTTTAGGACCGATTATCTTTGGTTTGATATTGGGTCTTGTGATTGGATCACAAATCAGACTCAATGCAAGTGATGCGAAATTCACTCTTGGCTCATTTGTTGTAATATTTATTGCAGGAATTATTGTGGCATGGCAATCTGGTAATTATCCGTTTTACACAGATTTACCAATTTCAACTGCATTTTTATCTGCTTTAATCGGAATTTTTGTAGGCAAACTAATATTTGCAAGGAGTAAATAAGGAGTTTTTATAATGTTTTTATCGACTAATACATGTGAAGGAAAAAGAGATTGTATTCACAAATGTCCTACAAAAGCTATTAGATTAATCAATGGTAGAGCTTTCAGTTGTCTTACTTGTGGAATATGTTATAAAAACTGTCCTAATGGAGCAATATTCCAAAATAGCTACGGAGGATATGTTGTTGACAGAGCCAAATGTAACGGCTGCGGAATGTGTATGCATAACTGTCCTACAAATAACATTACTATCGAAGATGGAATTGTATATGGTATCTGTTCACGCTGTGGAGTATGTGAAGAGATTTGTCCAAATCGTGTAGACGGTTTTGAACTTGAAAAGGAAAAGCAAATCACATTAATAGAATCAATGAACATACTGAATCCTCCATTGAAGGATGTTCCACATAAATCTGACAATATAGTTACTGAAGTTTCAAGAGGTTATTTCGGAACTGATACTGAAAAATGTATTTTCTGTGGCAGATGTGGTGAGTACTGTCCAACCGGTGCGATTCGGGTAAGAATTGATAGGGATGAAGGTATCTGCAGGGATTGCAGATTATGTATGGATGTCTGTCCGAACGGTTCAATGAACAAGTATCAGATGGCAGATAAAAATACCTGTACACTTTGTCTCAACTGTATGAAGGCATGCCCGAACAATGCAATTTCCGTTGATGATTTCAAGATTATTGTTAATAAAATTAAACAGAAACCGACAGGAAGCATAATATCCTGTCTTAACTGTGGTTTATGTGCTGATTTGTGTGAAAATGAATCTCTCAAGAATGTTGACGGTAAATTGAGATATGATCCAACTGTTGATATAGAAAACATCACTCATGCAAAAGCAATTGAAGCATGTCCGATTCACACATTACGTGAAGACGACGAGATGTTTGTTTATGATGAGTATGACGATGTTGAACTTCCAGCACTTTCAGGCTTTTGTGTAAGCTGCGGAAAATGTGTCCAGGTATGTGATGAAGTTGGTGCACGTCAATTCATGACCTACACTTGGGACGGAACTGTTTCTGAAGACTGTATAAGCTGTGGAATCTGTTCTGAAGTATGTCAGGAAGGTGCCATTACATTGCACAAAGGTTCAATAACAGTTGCTTTGGATAAGTGTATCTTATGTGAAAACTGTGCCGTCCACTGTCCTGTTGGTGCAATTCCTAAAACCACAATGTTCAAACGGGAAATTGAAGACGGATTTAATTTCATTGAACAGAAATTGTGTATGCATTGCGGATTGTGTCAAAACGTATGTTCATATGATGCAATTGATGAAATTGATGGTGGATTCGTAGTCAATGAAGAGAAATGTACCTATTGCGGAGCCTGTAAGAACGCATGTCCTGCAAGGGCATTTTTATTCGAGAGAAATTTTAAAGATTCAATAGAGGGTATTTAAATGAGCAGTATACTGAGAATAGCTTTGGAAGGAGCATTTACTAACTTTAAAAGAATCTTTTTTGCAGCTGACAGGGTTACAGATATGGAACTCAGGAAGCAGATTTCAACCCTTACTGTTGAAGTTGACGACAGGGTTGATGAAAAGGCCTGTATTGGATGTGCAGGTTGTGCCAATGTCTGTCCGACAGGTGCAATTGAGATGAAAAAATTAGCAAGTCCAGTTAAATTAACCGAAGACTGGACAAAAAGCGAAGTACCTGAAATTAATCTTGAAAGATGTGTTGTGTGCTATTACTGTCATGATTTCTGCCCTATATTTTCACTTTATGGGCAAAAAGGAACTGTTCACCCGAGCTGTGTTGGGGATCAGGAAGTTGACATATCAGAATTTTTAGACCAGCCATTTAAAATTTCAGATGATAAACTTAAAGTTATTGCACAATACCTGTCAGACAAGACAGTATTGAAAAATAAGCAGGATGGTGATTAGATGGGTCTTAAATCATTTTCAAGAGCAAGAGCAATACATGTCATGCTGGTTTATACTGGCGGATGCAACGGTTGCGATATCGAAATTGTAAACTCAATATTATCACCAAGATTCGATGCGGAGCAATATAATGTGTTCTTAACTTGGAATCCTCGTGAAGCTGATGTTTTGGTTGTCACAGGACCTGTTACTCATTTGAACAGAAAACCGTTAGAAGAGATTTATAAGGCTATTCCTAATCCAAAATTAGTTGTAGCCGCAGGAAGTTGTGCTTTGATGGGTGGAGTATACAAAAACTGTCATGGGGATATTCCATCTGAAGAAATTGAAGGGCCTGTTGAAAATGTCATACCTGTAAATGCTAAGGTGCCTGGCTGTGCTGTAAGGCCACAGGACGTTTTGGCAGGAGTGGTATCACTATTACCTACATTATTAGATGCGGACTGAGAGGGGATTAAATGGATGAAAAAGTACCAAGAAGTAATATAATTGAAACCGAAATTCCAATGGGTACAGTTCACCCTGCTGCATTGGAACCATATAGGGTCAGATTTTTCGTTGAAGATGAAATCGTTCAGGAAGCGGAAATCACTATTGGTGTAAATCATAGGGGTATTGAAAGGATTATGGAAGGGCTTCCGGTTGAAAAGGCAAATGCATTGACTGAAAAAATTTGTGGGATCTGTTCTAATTCACATGTATGGAACTCCTGCAGAACTGCTGAAATGGGGTTGGGTATTGAAATTCCAGAGAGAGCTGTTTATATTCGAGTAATAATGGGTGAACTTGAACGTTTGCATTCACATTTCTTGTATTTAGCGCATGGTTGTGAAGTGCTGGCTCACGAAACATTCTCAATGAGAGTGTTCTATTTAAGAGAAATCGTAATGGAACTGCTTGCAATGATTGGTGGAAACAGAGTTCAATACGGTTGTTCTGTTTTAGGTGGAGTAAGGCCAAGATGTGATTTGGATGAAGCAAAGCTATTAAGGCTTAAAAATGATATGGATGCTGTTGAAGAAGGTCTTACAGGATTTGTTGAAAGGTTTTTAGCTGATTCTATTGTGCTTTCAAGGATATCTGGCGTTGGTGTGCTTCCACAAAAACAGGCTATTGAGCTTGCTGTTACCGGACCTACCTTAAGAGCCACAGGAGTTGCAAGAGATTTAAGGACAACCATGTATGAATATGATAACTTTGATTTTAATGTAATCACACAGCCTGATGGTGATGTAAAATCAAATCTTGTTATGAGGGCTCTTGAATCATTCGAATCGATTAAACTCATTCGTCAGGCAATTGCAAATATTCCGGAAGGAAAAGTTGTCAATAGGGATTGGGAAATGTTTGATGTTGATTTGAGTGAGAGCTACATTGAAGTTCCTAGGGGAACATTATATCATTCTTATGGATTAGAAACTGGAAGAGTAAGGCACTGTATTATCAGAACTCCATCAATGGCCAATATTGGTGCAATGCAGTATGCATGTATTGGAGACCAGATTACTGATGCCCAATTATGTATTGTACAGTGTGACCCGTGTTTCACCTGTACTGACAGAGCAATTGAAATCATCAGGAGGTAGAAAATGTTTACAAATACATTAATCGATTCAGTTATTGCAGTTATTCTCACAGTATTGGTATGTTTTGTAATTTCAACTTTGCTTCCTGGAATTGAACGAAAATATATTCATGCAAGGATTCAGCAAAGAATCGGGCCGATTGTAATTGCTCCTGGAATAATGGCTCCAATAAAATTCATGTTTAAGGAAAATGTTGAAATTTCATCTCCTGTTCCTGGATTGTACAAAGCGTTACCTATAATATGTTTTATTGTGGTTTTATGCATTTTTGTCGCTTTAACTCCTTATGCGTATAGGATTCCTGCACTGGCGAGTTTAGTTGCAATCGTTGGATTTTTAAAAGTTGAGGAAATATGCTATGTGCTGATGGGTGCATTGTCCAAATCTGTAATGTCTGTTAATATGCCTTTCCCGGACCAGATTAAAGGTGCAGCTCATAATAATGCTTCAAGGTCTTTTATTGAAGATATAAGTGCAAGAAGATCCCTCAGGATGATAACTTATGGATCATTCCCATTGTACCTTGCGTTATTTGCTCCGGTAACTGCTGCGGGAAGCATATTCTTACCGGATATTGTTGCATATCAGCAGGCTCACGGACCGTTCCTCTTTACCTTGGCTGGTGGAATTGCAGCTATCGTATTTTTCATTGGGTACATGATTCTATTGAATGAATATCCATTTTCAATAATTAAAGCAAAAAGTGATGTTATTGAAGGACCATACATGGAATATGCTGCAAAATACAGAGCAGTTGTTGTAGTTACAAGAGGATTTTTCATGTTTGTGCTTGGTGCATTATTTTCAGTATTGTTTATTGGAGTTCCGCCAAACATATTCTCACTTGGAATTCTGGTAAATATTGCAGTTGCACTGATATTCGTATTCATGATGGGAATATTTTCAGCATTCAGTCCGGTATTTACAAACAGACAGCTTTTGCCTACTATACTTGGAGCAACACTGCTTGGAATATTGGCTATTGTAGTTGGATTATTATGAGGTGATTATTATGAAGTTTGTTATGAGGCCGTATCATATGGTAAGTCTTGGAGGATATATTGTCGAATGGGATTTTCCTTACAGGGATCTTATAATTGTTAATAAAACCTCTGAACCTATAAAAATAGAAATTCCCGTATTTCATGAGGAATGGATTTCCGAGCATAGGGAATTGGGTCTTGATGTAATTCCTGTAACTAAAGATGATAACTATTTAAGCATGTGGAAAAGAGCACATGCAGGATTAGATAAAGTAAGGCCAAAAGAATGACTGATTGTACATTAACTATAAAAACTACTGAGAACAAAGGCGTTTTGGATAACATAACTGATGTGATTTCATCTCATGGTGCAAATATTAGTTATGTTCATCTTTTTGTTGAAAAAAACAATGTTGGTTCCATTAACCTGGAACTTGAACATGTTGAAGATATCGATGATCTAATTTCAGATTTAAGATGTATTTCGGATGTTAAACTGGTTGAATTGCATGGTTCTCAATTGGACATTTATGGAAAACGTATAATCATTGTCGGAGGAGGAGCTCAAGTTGCTCAGGTCGCTAAAGGTGCTATTACTGAAGCTGACAGGCATAATATTCGTGGTGAACGTATAAGTATTGATACAATTCCATTGGTTGGTGAGAAAAACATTGCAGAAGCTGTTGAGGCTGTTTCAAGATTGCCTCGTGTAAGTGCACTGGTTCTTGCAGGTTCACTTATGGGTGGAGAAATTACAAAAGCCGTTAAAAAGGTAAAAGAGGAAAGTAATCTGATTGTTATTTCACTTAATATGCCTGGAAGTGTAACTGAATATGCTGATTTGATAATAACCGATCCTATTCAGGCGGGTGTTTTGGCGGTCATGTCTATTGCAGATACTGCCGTTTTTGATATTAAACGTCTTGGAGACAATATTCGATTTTAAATTCATGTTTATGGACATATAGAGAGTTATTACATAACTCCTTAAAAGTAAGTAAGGATTATTTCCTTATTTACTTTAATCTTTTTTTTATTGATTTTCAAAACAGACATTTGAATATTCGCATTTTCTACATTTTTTATGATTTTTTTTAACATTTGGAATTGTTTTATTGTCTATTATTTCTTTAACTTCTCGCATAACGTCAAATAAGCCCTTTCTAAGATTGACGTCCATAACGACGGGCCGTCTGTCTCCAATTTTTTCATAGTCAACAAAACCCACATAAACTTCAGTTTCAAACTCTTCCTCCAGAAGTATTGCACAGGCGGCAAGTTCGATGGCATCCTGATCCCAAACGCCTTTTATGGGAGGATTTGAACTTTTGATAATGACTGGGTAATATTTGCCGTCTATTATCTCCACCTTATCGCACATTCCGCTCAGTTCAAGTTGCTGGTCCTTCAACAAAAATGAGTACATTGAATTTGGAAAAAACATGTCGATTATTTCAAATGCATTTTTATCCAGAATTGTCATTGCCTGTTTTGTTTTTAGCGCTGTAATTTTAATGTTGAAGTATGTATCATCTATAATCTCATTGATTTGTCCTGATTCAAGACCCAAATCCATTGAAACTATTGCGTTTGCAGTACTTTTAATGTAAAAATCGATATTGTCGGATAAAATCCTTTCAATTTCACATAATTTCATGTCTTTGGTAATTTTACGCATATTCTTTTGAATCAAGTCCCGAACATCAATTTTAAGCTTTTTGATTTCAATCGCCAATTGGTAATCGTTGTTTTCCTTAACATCCTCATGAGTTTGGATGTACAGTTTCATGGGACAGTACATATGTGTTTTTATGGATGACATTTTTATCATATTAAAACCTCTTAAATTTAGTAATATTACTTAGGTCTTAATAATATATAAAATTAGGAGTAATAAATGTCATAAATTCTTTTAATTAAAATAAAAAAAGTAAATAGCTAATATTTTAGCTATTTAGTTACAATTTTATACGTTGTAGTAGTCTTTGTTTAATGCAGGCAATTTTGCAAAAATAATAGGAATGACTATTAAAATCACTGTCAGCGCTGCCATAATGATGATACTTAATGTATCTGCACTGGAAATGGTAGTCCATACTCCCTGTATCCAAAGGCCTAAAATACAGATAGGCAATATGTATTTGATTACGACTTTCCAGGTTTTACCCACTTGGATTCTTGAATTTTTGTTCAATGTTTCAATCAAGTCATCAAACTTGTAAATCCATCCGAAGATTATGCATTCGAGAAGTATTGCAAAAAGCAATGCGAAATTGTTTAGGTATGTATCGAATACTCCAAGAATTGTACTTCCGAGGCTTGTTGAAAACAGAATGGATATTAAAAATCCAACGATACAGACAATTGTAGCGGTCTTTTTACGTTCAATAAGGAATTTTTCTGAAATAGAATAACATACTCCTTCAAGAAGTGCAATAACAGAGGTAATTCCTGCAAATAGAATACATAAAAAGAATAATGGTGCAATGACGAGTGAAACATCTCCCATGGTATTGAATACTTGTGGGAATACTACAAATGCAAGACCGGTTCCTTCGGTAACCAGTTCATTGAATGGCAGACCGCTGGTCAATGCCATAAATCCTAGTATGGAAAATATTCCTATTGAGTTGAACACTTCAAAACCGGAATTGGAAAATGCGACAAGCACTGCATTATCAACAAGATTTGATCCTTCCGGAAGATAACTTGCGTAGGTCATTGCAATTGCCATTCCCAGACTTAATGAGAATACGATTTGACCAAATGCAGCCAGCCACACATTTAGATTTCCTAAGGCACTCCAATCTGGGGTGAAAATCTGGGTATATCCAATTGAGGCTCCTGGCAGAGTCAGGGAAAACACGACAATTCCTATAACGATTAAAACGAGTAAAGGCAATAGAATTTTACTCACTCTTCCTATTCCGTCATTCAAATCCTGTCTGAGGATTAAACATGCAGCTACCCAAATCAGAAATATGGATACGAAAACGTTTGGAACGATTGAAAATATTCCATAAACTGATGATGTTGCATGCAATACATTATTTGCAAAGTATAAATCTGGATTTGCTCCCCATTGTTGGGTCATACTTAAAACAAAATAGATTAAATCCCATCCGACTACGCAGATATAATATGTTGTAATTAAAAATACGATTAATAGAATGAACCATGCTATCGGTTCAAATTTCTCTTTGATGGAGTATAATATTCTTGCAAGGGATCTTTTGAATTTATATCCTACGGCATATTCGACCAGTACGAAGGATATTCCCAAAAGAAACAGTGAAACTATATATGGAATCATGAATGATCCTCCACCGTTGGAATATAGAACATATGGGAAACGCCAGATGTTTCCAAGTCCGACAGCGGAACCGATCATTGCCATTAAAAATGCAAGATTACTATTCCATTCCTGTTTTTTAGTTTTTGTCATTTTATCACATTCAATTTAATAGTATTATTTTTGTTTTTAAACTTTATATAGTTTGTATTATTTTAAATGAATAATGTTCGAGTTAATATGAGGAAAATGAACAAATAACAGTGCTATATTTGTGATTTTGATTATTTTTATAGATATTTTAAAAGAAGATTTTTAATTTTGGAGTGTATTTTTTACAATTTGTTTAATTGTGATTAAGAAAATTATTGGGGTGATGATTTAAAGGTAATTTGGTATGTTATAGGTATTTAACATGATTTTAAGCAGGACTTTCCTTAAGTTTTAAATACTCGTCGATTGCTTCACGTGTGGTTCCAACAACTATGCGATAATGTGAAAATTCACCATTCACGATTACCTTTTCAACTTTGCCTTTGGCGACAACATGCTCTCCGTCAATAACTTCTCCGGCATAGGTGTGTGTAAATGAAACAACCTCTGTTAAAGGAACGTCCACTCCTTCAATAATTTCCACATTTTCAATTGTGTATAATGACGGATTGTCGAATGCTCCAAGTGCACTTACAATATCGCATTCGATTTGGGCAATTCCCTGAGGTTCATAGACGGTATCTCCCCAGATTCCCTCTATTTCATCATAGTCTTTGGTAGCAAGGATGTCAAATAAGGTTCCGTTTATAGTTCCTCTATTTGCTTTCCTGTTTTCATACCATCTGAACTCTTCTTTGGTTAGACTTGCATCAAACATCCTTTTGTCATATACGAAATCCCAATAATCATTTGTGATTCCTTCGACGGTTATGTACTTGTCAACCTCTTCAATGTAGACTTCCTTTCCTCTATGTTCTTTAAAGGCTGCAATTGCTCTTCTGTGATTGTCAAGGCCGTAAACTACAAAGTCCAAATCGCTGACATCACTTTTCTGAAGACCTGGCAGGATTGAGCCTGAAATTCCGAGATGGTCATATGGAATGTCGGCCATGAAGTGGAAAAAGTCAGCAACGTCCATAAGTTTTGCAATCAGTTCAGGATTTTTGACTTCTCCGCCTGATTCGAATGTTTCCTTAAGGCCTAAAAGTCTTTGTTCAGGTTTGATTACTTTTTCAACCTTGTCCAATGGAACTCCCATCATTTCAACATTGGTAACTTCTGAAAAATATAAATAATCCGGATAATTTTCCCTCAGGTAACTGTAAGCTTCTTCAGACCCTACTTTTCTGTATCTTTTACCGTTCTTTTCACGGTCGCCTTCAGGGTCTGGGATGTATCTTAAAAAACTGATTACCCTGTTTTCCGGATGAATGTAATTTGTTGATGCGAAATACAAGTCATCGCTTGTATAGATAAAGTCTCTTGTTCTCACTTGTTGCATAATAAAATCTCCATTAATATAATATAGTTACTTAATATTTATATAAAAATTCAATCTAATAATAGTTTATGTCTATTACTCATAAACATGTTGATGAAATTTTTGAATATGACGGCAGTCAAATTAATCCGTCATGGGCATTTCAGGAATTCGGCATTTACGGCTCATCAATTATTACATGGATTGGTCCGGTAAATATCACTCCTGATAACTTAAAGGATTTTGCAGATGTGGGGCTTGAAATCAAATCCAATTATATGGTTAATTTCATCTGTGAATTCTTTGACCAGCAACCTACAAATATGCGCATCGCATATTTAAGGCAAAGACTTTTGGTAATGATTTTCAGAGAAATCTTAACAGAAAAAGGAATTCCCACCAAAAGGGAAGGCGATGACATTTTCGTTGACGGTCGTAAATTGTCAATTTCAATAGCTAGCGTTTCCTTAAGCTCTGCAAAAATACACTTTGCACTCAATCTGGAGGATAAGGGAACTCCTAGTGATGTTGAAACAATAGGATTATATGACATAAAAGTAAATGGCAGTCAGATATTTAATGAAGATAATATTCTTGATTTAATCAATGAAACCGTTCAGAGATTCATTGAGGAAATTGAAACAATTGAAAATGATATAAGTAAAACCAAGGTGTTAGGATGAAAATTTTAGTTAATGGTATTCAATCAAATTTAAGATTCTCCTCTGCTCATGTGATTCCAGGTCATGAATCCTGCGGATTTATTCACGGACATTCCTACTTTGTGGATGTGGAAATTGAAGGTGAAAAGGCAGGTGAATTTGAATTTGTCGTTGATTTTAAAGATGTAAAAGGATATACCAAAGCAATATGTGACGAATTGGATCACAGACTGTTGATTCCGGTTTTCAATAATTTAATTGAATTTAAGGATTTTGACAAAAAATCAGATTCTATCTTTGATTTGAAAAATCAGGAAACCGCCAGATTCAAGATCGACGGCAAGGGATATTCTCTTCCTTCTGTTGACTGTGTATTTTTACCTCTTCCTTATACTTCTGCTGAAGAATTGTCCAAATTTTTTGCAGAAACTCTAGCCAAGAAGCTATCTGAGACATATGATAATTTGGAATATGTTTCTGTATGTGTTAATGAGGGAATAGGTCAAGGAGCCATGTACAGGAAAGATTTATGATGAAGGCTCCGGTCATTGAAATATTTTCATCCTTTCAGGGTGAAGGTCTTCTGATAGGCGAAAGACAGATTTTTGTGAGATTTGCAGGATGCAACCTGAACTGCAACTACTGTGACACCAATGAAAGTAAATCCGAAAAATCAGGTAAATTGATGACTCCCGACGAGGTTACAGAAGAAATCAATAAATTGTTGACTCCTGATTGCAAAACCATTTCATTTACTGGAGGTGAACCTAGTTTATATCCTGAATTTATTTCACAGGTTAGTAAAAATTTTAATTTAAACATTATGCTTGAAACTAATGGGACTTTGCCTGAAAATATAGATTTGATTGATGAATTGGACATTGTATCACTAGATATCAAATTGCCGGAGCATTTTGACGGCGATTTTGATGAGACAATTTTTTTAAATGAAATTAAATCACTAAATTTATTAATATCAAAGTCCATAAATGTATATTGTAAAGTAGTTATATTGCCTTCAACAAAAATAAATTCATTTAAAGAGGTAGTTGAAAAATTATCCGAAAATATTTTAAGCAAAAGTAGATTTAAAATAATTATCCAACCATCTAGTCCATTAGAAGAGTGGAAAGATATTAATTTTAGATTATTCGATTTTTCTGAAATTGTTGGGCAATATTTTGACGTTTGTACTATTCCTCAAATCCATAAAATATTGGATATTGAGTGAATTTTGTTTTTAAAATATTGATTTTATTTTTATTCTAGGGCAATTGTAAATAGAGGTGTGAAAATGAAAGATAAAACATCCATTAACAGAAAATCAAATACTGGTGCAGTTGAACGTGAAACCAAAGTTCATGATAAAGAAGGAGACATCATGGCTATCGCAACTAGAGATGTTGTTTCTATTCCTCCTTCAAAAAGTATTAAGGATACTGCAAAAGTAATGATGGAACATGAATTTAGAAGATTACCAGTTGCTGACCCAGGTTCCGGTAAATTATTAGGTATTGTTACCGTAATGGATATATTAGATTTCTTTGGTGGAGGAAAAAAATTCAACATCATTGAGAAAAAATACGAAGACAACTTTTTAGCAGCAATTAACGAACCAGTAAAAGAAATCATGTCTCGTGATTTAATCACATTATCTAGTAAAGCTTCAATCGGGGAAACCATTGATACTATGTTAACACACCAATTAGGTGCTATTCCTCTTGTTGACGCTGATGAAAAACTTGCAGGTATTGTAACTGAAAGGGATATTGCATTATCTTTAGCAGGTATGGCTGGAAAAGAAACTGTGCAAGATTACATGAGTACTAAAGTATTCAACACCACTCCTGGAACTCCTATTGAAGGTGCATGTAAAATCATGGTCAGAAACGGTTTAAGAAGAATTCCAATCATCGGTGGTGAAGCAGATATTTCAAAAGCAGCTAAAAAACTATTAGGTATTTTAACTTCTACTGACGTAATTAGATTCTTAAATGCTAAAGAATTATTTGATAACTTAAATTCCAATTTAGCAACTGACGTTTTAAAAACAGTCGTTTCAGACATTATGGTCACTGAACCAATAACAGTTGAACCTACCATGACTATTGGGGAGTTATGTGAACTTTTCTCTGAAAAAAATATTGGTGGAGTCCCAGTTGTTAAAAATGATGAAGTAATGGGAATCATTACTGAAAGAGATGTTTTAAACGCAGTTAAAAGATACTAAATAATTAAAACTTAATAGGAGATGATAATATGCAAATTAAGAATTTGATGTCTGAGGATTTAATCACTGTAGACAAAGATCAAAATCTTTCTGATGCTTTAAAACTGTTACGCAAACACAATGTTTCACGTTTGCCTGTAACTAACAATAAAGAATTAGTTGGTATTATTTCAGAAAGGGACATAGCTAATAAGCTTGGTTCTTCAAAATATGAAAGTATGCCTGCATCAAGACTCCATATTTCATCTGTAATGGTTAAAGATGTATTTACAGTTCCACAAACAATGCAATTGGAAGAAGTTGCAAGATTAATGCTTGAAAATGGTATTGGTTCAGTTCCGGTCATGGATGAAGATGATAACATGGTTGGAATTGTTTCAAAAGCTGACTTTGTCACTCTTGCATCAGGTATTGCTTTTGATAAGATAACTGTAAAAGAAGTAATGTCTAAAGAACTAATTTCCGTAGCTCCAATGGAAAGACTTATCCATGCTAGAAGACAAATGTTGGAAGGTCATATTGGAAGACTGCCGGTTATAGATGATGATGAACTTGTTGGAATGATAACCTCTAAAGACTTGATGAGAGCATTCATCGACTTTAGAAAAAAAGTTCCAGAAAAGTATCAAAAATCTCAAATTAAGGAAGTTTTAGTTGAAGACATTATGTCTCATAACCCAACTTATGTCTCAAAAGACATGTCTATCAGTGAAATATCTGAAATAATAGTTGAAACTGGATATAACGGTTTGCCTGTTGTTGAAGATGATAAAGTGATAGGCATTATTACACAAACAGATATTTTAAGACTAATTGAAAAATTAGAATCTTAAACAAGTATAGTTATTAACTATACCTTTTTTTTATTTTTTTTATTTTCAGGGGGTTTGAATATTTCAAAAATTTCATTTTTAGGTCCTAAAGGAACATTCACTCACCAAGCCGCCAGTCTTGTAAGTGACGAGTTAATTTCTTATTGTACTATTCCGGCTGTTTTGGAAAGTGTAGCCAGTGGTGAATGTGAATTGGGTGTCGTTCCAATTGAAAACTCGATTGAAGGACCTGTAGGTATTACACTAGATTCACTGGCCCATAAATATGATTTGAAAATTTATAATGAAATCGTTATTCCAATCAATCATAATCTGATTGTCAATCCGGGATGCAGAATGGAAGATATCGAAGAGGTATATTCCCATGCCCAGGCATTGGCCCAATGTCAGGAATTTGTTGCAAGTCATGGTATACAACCTCATTATGCCGTCAGCACCGCAAGGGCTGCCAAGGACATAATAGGTTATAGAAATAAGGCTGCCATTGGAAATGCAAAAATAGTTGAATTGTACGGTTTGGAAATTTTAGAATCCAATATCCAGGATAGTGATAATAATGAAACCCGTTTTGTTGTGGTTTCAACCGATGATCATGAAAGGACAGGCAAGGATAAAACATCAATCATTTTTTCCATCTATGAAGATAAGCCTGGTCAGTTGTATCATATTTTGGGTATATTTAACAAATACAACATCAACTTAACCAAGATTGAATCAAGACCTTCCAAACAGGGTTTGGGCAGATATTTGTTTTTCATTGATTTTAATGGTCATAAGGATGACGATTTGATAAAAAACATATTGGCTGAAATAGAAGAAAATACATACTTTTTAAAAATCTTAGGTTCATATCCTGAATTTTAGGAAACTTTAAATTAAGGGTTATATATAACTTATAATGTATAAAATTCAGGGAGGGTTAGCATGTCTGATGATAGAGAAAAACTTATTAATGTCATGAAAAATTTGGAATCTGATTATAAGTCAGGCAAAATTTCTGCAGAAAAGTACAGTTATTTTAGATCTAAATATGAAGATAAGCTAAATTCTATTGACGCTAAAGCAGCTACTAAAAGAATTAGATCCATGCAAGGTAAACCTTCTAGTCCTCAGAATAAACGAAAGAAAAGACCTACCAAAAATAAAAAGAAAGAAGAGCAAGATTTAGTTCAAAAATATATTATCAATCCTAAAAAATCAGATGCAAAATACAATAAAAAGCAAAAATCTGGTATGGATAGCGGAACTTTTAAATTGCTGTTGTTATTGATATTGGTAATTGGTTTTACAGCAGGCACTGCCTATGGAATTTTCAATTTGGACTTCGGTTCTATATCTAATGCCGAATCTGTAGCGGTTGTTAGCGATACAGCATTCCCTGAAATACATCAGAATATAGTCCCTAATAAGACTGCATATAACTATACAAGTTATAATACTGATGATAGTTATGATACTTATACCGTTCAAGAGGTAGAGACAACTACACATACTTCAACGGATTCAAGTTCTTCTTCTGATTCAAGTTCACACGACAGTGGTGGTCAATCTGACCAACAAGATGTTACTCCTAGCGGTGATGATAGTGGAGGAAGCGATGACGGTGGAGGAAGTGATGACAAATAGTCAATGAGGTGCTGTTATGAAAAATAAGTTAGTAATGGGAAGTTTAATTATTTTCATTGTTTTATTGTTTATGGTTTGTGCTGTTGCAGTTAGTGCTGCAAATAATGATAGTTCTGATTTGACAATACTCACTCTATCTAAAGGAGGTATTACAATAGAATATCCTTCCAATTGGGGAAATTCTCGTTCCACATCTAATTATTCTGTAATGGCCATATCCAAACTTGATTCAATAGATGCATTTGGAATAGGTCAGGTCAACATTCAGGTTGAGAAGAATTCATTGGATAAGGAGTTTTATACTTTTTTAAATGACACTTACGATTCCATGCAAAAAGATTCTTCATTCCAATTGATTTCATCAGGAAGTGTGGCTATTGACAATAATGAGGCTTTTGAGTACATTTACACTTCTAATGATGGAACTGTACAAAAGGAACATAAGGCCGTCTGGTTTGAAAGAGGAGGACAGGCTTATGTGATAATGTATAGTGCACCAATCGATCAGTTTGAAAACAATCTCTACGTGTTTGACTATATTTTATCAAATATGAAAATTACTTAATTCTTTTTTTGGTGATTTAGATGATTATCTTATGTGTTACCGGAAGTATTGCCGCTACCGAGTCTATTAAATTAGCCCGTGAATTTAGAAGAAATAATGTCGAAGTCAAATGCTTTATGAGTGAGGCGGCTTGTGATATCATTCATCCAAATGCCATGGAGTTTGCAACAGGCAGTGAAGTTATAACTGAACTGACTGGAAGTATAGAACATGTCAAATATTCTCAGGAAGATTTGATACTGGTCGCTCCGGCCACTGCAAATACCATTTCAAAATTTGCATATAAAATTGCGGATAATCCGATTTCAACATTATTGATTACAGCATATGGTCATGATACACCAATTATTTTTGTTCCATCAATGCATGATTCCATGTACAAAGCGATTAAAGGCAATATTGATAAAATTAAACAGGAAGGTTCTGCAACTTTCATCAAACCTCGTATGGATGAAGGAAAAGCCAAGTTCCCATCCAAGGAAGATATAGTTTTGGAATCTTTAAGAACAATTAATTTACATAAGGATTGATATTATTAAAGGAAAAAAAGTTTTAATAAGTCTTGGCGGAACTTATGAACCTATTGATTCGGTAAGGGGAATTACAAATAAGTCTTCCGGAAAGATGGGTTTGGAACTTGCAAAAGAGGCTTATATTAGGGGAGCAGATTTAAAGTTGGTTGTAGCTAATGTAAGTGTTGATATTCCTTCTGTTTTTGATGTTGTTCATGTTGAAACTAGTAGTGAAATGAATGATGCTATTTTAAACTTAATAAATGATTTTGATATTTTCATTTCGACTGCTGCAGTATCTGATTTTGAATTCAAACAGAAATCTGATAAAAAAATCGATTCAAGCACTTCTTTATCTTTAAATCTTAAGCCAACCACTAAAATAATTCGTCAAATTAAAAAGGTCAATCCTGATATATTTTTAGTTGGATTTAAAGCTGAATTCAACATTTCCCGTGAAGATATTATTAAGTGTGCAAGAAAACAGATTTCAGATGCAGGTACTGATTTGGTTGTTGCTAATGATATTTCAAGAGACGGATGTCAATTCGGATCCAATGATAATGAAGTATTGATTGTTGATGATGAAGTTTTACAGGTTCCTTTAGCTTCAAAAAAAGAAATTGCAAAAACTATTTGTGATGTAATTTCAAAAAAATTATAGTCTCATTAATAGATTTGTTGATTTCCAATGTGTATTTATTAATTTATTATTAAATATTATATGACTCATAATTTTGACAAACTCTTTAAATTATTTATATTTTTTTTAATTGAAATGATGATAATATAGAATAACACCCAATTATGAAGGTGTGGCTAGATATACAGTAACTAAAGTTCCTGGAACTTATAAAATAACTGCAGTGGCCTTAAGCAAAAGTGTAACTAAAAAATTAACTGTTAAACACATTGTAAATCTTAAAAAGGTTACAGTTAAAAAATCCGCCAAAAAACTGGTATTGAAGGCTACCTTAAGCAAAGTCAACAAGAAATATCTTAAAAACAAAATGATCACTTTCAAGTTCAAAGGCAAAAAATACACTGCCAAAACCAACAAAAAAGGTGTTGCAAAGGTAACCATCAAGTCAAGTGTTTTGAAAAAGCTTAAAGTAGGTAAAAAAGTAACTTATCATGCTACTTATCTGAAAGATACTGTTAAAAAGACTGTAAAAGTTAAAAAGTAGATGATTTTTCATCTACATTCTTTTTTTAAAGTACTCATATATATGGTACATGTGATGTATATATTTTTTATTTTTTATGCGTACCATATTAAAAATATCAATGATAATTTCAATGATTGAAAATGAATAATATTATTTAATTGCAGCTTCTTTTCAAAATTCATCATAGGAGTTGCCACCTATTTTCTCAGTTTTATTTTTTTTTAACTAAGACTTTGTTTAAAAAAATTTTGGTAAAACTAAATTACTTTGTATGTGTTTTATTTCTATTGTATCATTAAATTTAAATTTGATTTTTAGATTGTATTTTTAAGTTTAGTTCAATAGTGCTTTTATAATATATTTTCAAATCAAATAATTTTTAGGTTTCAAAGATATTTAATTTTGTAAAATTAAGCAATATTTAGTAATACTTTTTAGAATAAAATAAGTAAAATCATTTTCAAAAAAAATTCTTTTAAAAAACAGTATTTAAATAAAATAAGTTCATGCCTTTAGGCTTTAGTTAAATGGAGTGATTAATAGAGTGAATCAACCTAAAGGACGTTTCAATGAACTTTTATTTTATTTGCATTAGCATATTTTATATTTTATTTTCTAGTATAAAAAGGTATCTAAGTAATACTTATTGAAGTATATCAAGCTTTTGAGTAATAATTTATATACTAACATTACTTATCAAATGCTCTC
>NZ_JAZQIJ010000093.1:0-7493 GCF_045541095.1 Methanobrevibacter sp. | reverse complement strand
AATACTGCTGGTTTTGGAAATATAATAATTTGAATTTCCAGAACTGATTACAACCTTATGGGTTCCCCTTTTCAGTTTTTTAGTGTTGATTTTAACGATACCTTTTTTATCAGTTTTTAATGTATATGTTTTGTATTTTTTACCAGTGAAAACCTTAACTTTTACTTTTAAGTTTTTAAAAGCTTTTTTATTAAGTTTAACTGTGACTTTGAAGTATTTTGATTTTTTGTACTTCGCAGTTACTTTTGGAGCGCTGACTGTCGGTTTTGCTTTTTTAATAGTGATTTTAGATGAAGTGACAACAAATCCTGAATCACTATCTGTGCGAAGGTATGCATATACATAGTATGTTCCTGCCTTCTGGGAAGAAATTTTCAAATGTGCAGTTCCGTCACTGTTTACTCTGGAATTACTAAAACACTCCCAATAGTCGAAGGAATCGCCAAATGCTACAATTAATCCATCAACCGAATAGTTAGGGTTTGTAGATGTGAGTTTCACATCCAATGTTTTTACAGTATTGTAAGGGAATTCCTTTTTATTTGAAGAAATTTTAACAACTTTCTTTAAATAATAGATATCCCTATTATCATCAAAAGAACAATTTACAGCCTTATCATAACTAGCAATGGCAGCATCATATTTGGCTGTATTGCCTTTAAATAAACAGCCATAAAAATTACCTCCATAAGCTGCACCGTACCTTTCGCCGGCAGAATTAGCTATGAATCTACAATTAACAACATCCCAAATATCATCAGCCCAAGAATTCATAAAGGCTCCGCATTCTTTAGAAGCAGAATTGCCTATAAATGAACAGTTAAACAGATAAGTAGCTGTATATCCACTCAGACCTCCACCGTATGCATTCAAAATAATTGCACCGCCAAACATGGAAGCGGAATTGTTTATAAAAGTACTGTTGTAAATTTTCATACCTTTACAAGCGCTTATGGCACCGCCCTCTCTAGCAGAATTGTTTATAAAAGTACAGTTGTAAACTTTCAAGCCGCTGCAACTAGATATGGCACCGCCATCAAAAGCAGAATTGTTGACAAATGAACAGTTGATGACTGTTAAATTAAGACAGCCCTTAACGGCACCGTTATGATTATCTGCAAAAAGACAGTTGATAAGTGATATGTTCTGATATCCGTAACCGGCAACCTGATAAATATTTGAATGGATATTTTTGATTGTAACATTATGTGCTTTAATATCGAAACCTGAAAATTTAGAGTCAAATTCAGTTGAATAACCACCTTCAATGATGAGTGAACTTTGAATTTTTAATTTGTCGGTTACTCCTGTAGTGTATTTTCCTT
The DNA here is from genome assembly GCF_045541095.1 of Methanobrevibacter sp. Taxonomy (GTDB): domain Archaea; phylum Methanobacteriota; class Methanobacteria; order Methanobacteriales; family Methanobacteriaceae; genus Methanocatella. Next base: position 6,168 of record NZ_JAZQIJ010000093.1, on the reverse strand, counting down.
GAAGTATGATTAAATCTCCATCATATGCATTATCCAGGACATATTGAATATCATCAGTAGTTGTGCCGTTCGGTGTCAAATAATCGTATGTCTCTATTTTGACATTGTTTAATTGCTTTTTAGTTACATTGTAAATGTTGGATCTTGTGCTGAAAGTTAAATTATGGAGTCCAAAGCCTGAAAGCTTATAGACTATGCATCCGTCTGAATCTGTGGTCATCCTTGTTGCTGTGCCATTTGACAGTTCTATTAAAATTCTCTGGTTTACAATCGGATTGCCGGAACTGTCGGTTAATCTGACTGTGATATCTTTGGACCTGAAATAAGTATCGGAGTAGCTCACGTCAAATGTTGCATTGATTCTTGGTTCAACTTCAATCAGGTTTAAATCTTCTTTAGTTTGATTAACCAATGTATAATTTTCAATGAAAATTTCATACATTGAGTGGACAGCATCCAATTTGTTATCACAAAACAATGTATTGTTTACTAAAACATTAAGGCTTGAACAGTGAATAGCTCCACCAGCATCAGCGGAGTTGTTAATAAATTCACAATCATCCAAACGGCAATCATCACTGACAACATAAATAGCCCCGCCTTCACCAGCAGCGTTATTAATAAATCTGCAATCACTTACATGACCTTCTTTACCTACAATATAAATAGCTCCACCTTTACCAGCGGCAGTGTTGTTTATAAAACTGCAATCAGTTACATACCAATCATTACCTATAATTTGAATAGCCCCACCTTCAGCAGCAGTGTTGTTTATAAATCTGCAATCGCTTATATTGCATCCATCATCAATATAAATCGCCCCGGCATTGCTGTTTATAAATGTACAATTCATTATGCTATTTCCGCGCAATATAGTATATTCATTTTTATTGTTTATAAAAATACAATCGGTTACGGATTCACCGTTAAAAATAGATCTGCCATTGTTTTCTATAAATGAACAGTTTTCGACAGATTTGGATTCATAAACCTGACACCCATCATTATTTATAAAAGAACATCTTCTAATAGAAACACCCCGGGTAACAATGCCGTCAGAACGAACAGTGTTATTAACAAATGAACAGTCACAAACAGATCTTGCATTCGAAACTACAGAATAATCATAAGCAGTATTATTGACAAATGAACAGTTGGAAACAGATCCTGCACCATTAATTACAGCCCTCTCTTTAGCGAAATTATTAACAAATGAACAGCCGGAAACAGACACAGCACGCTCAATTGCACCACCCCAACTAGTAGCTGAATTGTTTATAAAAGTACAGTTTATTACATTTTCAATGGCATTAATAGCACCTCCAACACGAGCAGAATTGTTTATAAACTCACAATTGACAACAGACCCATGACCGGAAATTGCACCACCATAATTACTGTCATAATTATTTACAAAACGGCAATTTGATATAAGACAATCCCCATTGTACACATATATGGCCCTTGCAACATGATTTCCCATAAATAAACAGTTATCTACTGTTAATGTCGATTTGTTGTTAAGAACATATCCGTCCAAAATAGCAGTGCCTCTATAATTAATAAATTTTACATTAGACACAGTAACGGGATCTGTCAGGAAAAAATTAAATATTTCAGAGAGATTTCTGGCATCCAAAGTTGCATTATTTTCACCGCAAAATGTTAAAGCCTTATCATGGAACGTCAAGGGTTTGCCTGATCCAAAATAAGTTCCTGAAAGTTTTATAATGTCATTATCCTTTGAATCATCAATAACCTTTTGTATATCATCAAAAGTTTTGCCTGATGGCTGTCGTACATTACTTAAGATTTCATTCTGAGCTTGGTTATTTAATCCACTTTCATCCGATGCTGCCAAATTAGAATCAACAACATTGTTTTTTTGTTCGTCATTTTCAACTGAAATCAAATCAGTGCTGAAATCAGCATCATACACCTCATCAACCAGTGAAATAGAATCCGCTGTATCATCTGATGCATTAACTACCCCACAAGTCAATAAGATAAATAATATAGCAATTAATAAAAAATTTTTATTAAACATGTATACTATTTTGTACATATAAGTTAATAAATATATATCATACACCATGGATTTTTAGAACAATGGCTTTTCAATCGAGAAAATGTATAAGGAAACGAAATCTCTTCAAATAATCAGAAAAAAAAATAATTTTAAATGTTAAATATTATATCACATCTCTGAATTCCAGATTATTAAATCCAAATCTGATAACAATAATTTGTTTGTAAACAAACTTTCTGTTGTTTCAATCATTTCATCAGGATTCTGATTATAATATTTCCAGTTTTCCAAATCCACATACATTTTCATATTATTGATTCGTTTAAATAGTTTTTCTAATTCGCTGATGGATTTGTAGCACACTTAAACTGATATTTATAAAATTATTGATTTGATTGTAAATGAAAAACAAAAAAAAAGTTATGTTCAGTTCCCTAATACGGAGTAAACCTTCCATTATCTATTTTTTCAGTAATTTAAATGAAATTATCATCTAATTATTCTTGCAATATGATAACTGTAAGCATAATAGAACATATACTCTGCTAAATCAACATCCCGAATATCATCGGCCATTGATGTGAGATAACTGCATGTACGCACACTGTTTGCCACATAACCTACTTTACCATTAGGAGAATATACTGCAACGGCTTTTTTATCATATCTATTGCCTGGCTCTTTAACAAGTCTCAGTTTCTCTGCCTTTTCGAATTTCGGATTGCCGTGAAAACCAGTTCCGGTTATTGTGATGAAATTCTCTTTACCCAAATTTCTTAAAAATCGCTTTTGCTCATCAGTATCATTTTCAAGTCTTTGAAGAATTTCACGTTTCAGTTCATTTGCATAGGAAATCCTGTCGTTCAAACCGGAAATCCGCTGATTTTTCTCACTTAACAGGGACCTGTAATATTCATCTGAGGGGCAGTCCCATCTCTGCTCCCTGTGAAAATTGATTGTCCGTTCATAGTCTTCATTTACAATATCGATGGCCTGCCGGTACGCTTCAATGGCTTCGTCAAACCTGTATAACTCGATTAACGTATCTCCAATCCATTCATATATGACAAAACTGTCGATTCCCCGGTAATGCTCAAGTGCCCGGTTGAAAAAATCAAGAGATTCACTATACAATCCTGCAAAGTAATATGCCATTGCCTTTTTTTTGATATAAAAGCCGTTTTCTGATCTTTCAAGTGCCCTGTCAATATATTCTATGGCTTCAAGATATTTTCCCTCATCCATCAGCTTTTCGGCTATTTTATAATAGGAGTGAGTGATTTTTCTTTTCTCTTCCCGCTGTTTTTCAAATTCCGTAGGTTTTCTTTCACTTTCCTGCCTGTAAGAGAATGTCGTTCCGCAGCTGCAGACGTTTGTGCCGGGAGAAACATAGCTTCCGCAATTCGGACAGTACCCCATAATATTCACCTTTATTTGACCAATCTTGCAACAGCAAACTGAATATCTGCATACCTGTCCAGATAACACAGATAACTTCCCTCAGCAGTTTCTGAAACGTTAAGTTCCGATGCGGATGATGTCAAATCGGACTTTGTATAATCATTGTTTGCAACATAACCTATTTTTACATCACCTGCATATACTGCAACCGCATCACTGTCATATTCATTGTCCGCCTCCCTTACAAGCCTTAAGGGCATGCCCGGAGTGAGGGCCACACCGCTATTGTGAAACTGCCTTCCGGTTATTGTAAAGAGTTCGCTTTTATCATATTTCTTAACTCTTTCGAGATTCTGCTGGTATTTGCGCTCATAGTCAATGTAGAAATTAATCGAATCCCTGAGCTTCAGATACTTTTCAACATCCTCTTCACTGTTTTCACCCGGAAGAGCCCTGATTGCTTTTGTGAGTTTAGCGTTTGCATCATTAAGCATGGCAGTTCCGTTTGAAAGTTTTTTGGACTCTTCTAGAAGCTGAACCGCCCAGGCATAAAGCATTCTTGCCTTGTTGTCATAAACCAGATTATGAGGATGCAGTTCAAGAGACCTGTTATAGCATCTCTCAGCTTCAGCGTATCTTTTCATGCCGTCAAGAATTACCGCTTTCACATCCCAGTTGTCTGCATGCCGGTCATTTAAATCCAGCGCCATATTGATGTAGTGAAGCGCCTCTTCATCCCTGTTATCCATATAAAGGTCATATGCCTTTCTTGCGTATTCCATTATTTTCGGATTTTCTGAACGTCCTCCAAATGAATCTCCTTCCTCGTCATCTCTTCCGTGTCCCCAGTTCATGGCATCCATGCTGCCGCCGTTGGCGTCATCAACAGGGTCCCCTATTTTCCATTCCCAAGTCATGACATCACTTCCGTCTTTTAGCTTTTTGTGCATATTCCTCTATTATCCGGACATGTTAAAAAAATACTTGCGATAAACTCTATGTATTTAATAGGATATATAATTGTGTATAGAAAAAAGTCAGTGATTTGAACTCATTTTCATCAAAAAAAGTTATTAAATTACTTGTTTTATCTTTTTAAGAAGCGAGTGAGCACTTACATTCGAAAAAATTTATATAGTAACTTATTCATATAATTAATTGAATGATTCATTCAAACAAATTAAAAGGAGGAATATAATGAGTTTGAAATCAAATGGTCCAGGAATTCCAATTTCAAGACCTTCCATATATGGTTTCCCGGCCCATCCATACGACATAGATCCATTCCCTAGGAAAAAAAGCAATGATCTCTGCTGAGTTTATCGATTTTCTTAAAAAAAATTTTTATGTCACTCATTTGAGTGACCCTTATTTTTATTTTTCAAAACTTTTTGCTATATCAAATAATCATATTTAGCTTTGATTAAACAATAGTCAAAGGATTATTTTTAATTTAAATTGGATGAAATTTAAATTTAGTGAATGATTGACAATGATTTTCTTTTTAAAATTTGATGAGCATATTAAAAAAATCATATTTGAGCAGTTTTTTCTATGAATGATAATATTGAATTTCAAAAATTAAATGAAATCCCCTTTTGGCCTTGCTTCAATTCCCAATTTGTTATACATTGCCCGAGTATTTTCATTTGATTCAATAGCCAGATATTTGCTCATGTCATCGCCGTGAGTCGGTATCACTGCCTTTTCCATCCAATATTTCTTTAAGGCAGGCGGACGTTTTCCAAAGTTCCAGTAGGATTCATCAACTTTAAGCTCAGTATTTTCCCTGATATGCTTAAGCGAATCAAATGAAGTATAATAAGGGCTTGCTGTTATTAAAATTAGATAATTTAAAAATTAATTATTATTTACAGATTACTATGATGAATTGGGTTGTTTTCGTTGAAGTTACATCACTAATCAGATTTCATTAATAATTTGTTAAGTTTATGTAATGAATCGTTTTTAATTAATTGTTTCAGCGAAAATTTAAATCAAAAAAAATTAAAAGGAGAATATAATGGTTTTTTGAAACCCTATTCTCAGTGCAAATCAGCTTTTTTATCTGCTAATGTACCAGATTTTTGCTTTAAATGGCTTATAACCTTTATAAAGTGGAGATTTAATAAAAATACAAATTTTATCATTTTTAATTTTTGTGACTGTTCTAACTTTATATTTTCCAGTTTTTTTATTTTTATAATAAAATTTTACTTTTTTAACCTTGGTATGTAATGAATAACCACTTAATCCATTATTAAGTATTTGTAAAGTGATTCCACTACCGAATTGTCCATTAGGATTGGTTGGATATATACTATACAATGTATCCTTTGTTTTTAATTTCTTTTTAACTGGATAATGTTTAGATTTTTTAAAAGCAATAATTTTAGTTGCAGATATTTTTTTAGTTGATTTTAAAACAATATTGTCAGTTGGTTCAGTAGATACTGATAAAATATTTGGTTCATTAGTTACGGACAATATTGTTGATTCCAATGACTCATTTTTTATAGATGCCTTTAATTCAGAACTATCTTCACTAACAATAACTTGTTCAAGCATTTCATCATTACTTGAATCTAAAGTTAAATTGTCATTGTTTTCAGCATTTTCTAATCCTATAACTCATCAGTTGCATTATTTTCAGATGCACTAACTGTAGTTAATGTCAAAACTGATAATAATACTAACGTAATCAGAATTATGTTTTTAAATTTCATTTTTTCCTCCAT
>NZ_JAZQIJ010000092.1:0-3302 GCF_045541095.1 Methanobrevibacter sp. | reverse complement strand
TGTGGATTGGTTTGGATTGTCAATACTGGTGTATAGGTTTCCGAAAATAGCTGTTAAGTTTAGATTAATGAGAGTACTGGAACCATAAACATTTCCGATTTTTGTTTTATCTGTACTGTGAACTCTTGCACCTGTAATGATGTTTGTGGTGTCAAATTCTTGTGTGGCTTCAGCTATTTCAGGAGTTGTTAAATATAGTCCGGTATTGAAGAAATCATCTTTTGTATATGGTTCTATATGTATTATCCCGTATTTATCAAAGTAAACATCAATATATGCACCACTACCTAATACTAATGCTCTTATTGCTTCAATCCAACTTTTACCTCTGAAAATCATTCTTGACTTTTCAGTCATGGGATTGAAATTAAAAGTACTGCCCCAGTATTTCTGTTCATATTGGTAAGCAGGTCGTAAGCCGGATAATACTTTTTTAAATTCATTGAGTTTAACTTTAGATACTGCACCAACTGTTGAAACTCCACCTTGAGTGATTAAGAATTGTAATATTCTATGAACACTCTTTTTAATGTTGATTAATTCAAATTTGCCTTGATATGCTCGGCTGTGGTCTTGACATTGATATTCATATAATCCTGTTTTATGATCATACTGTACATCTAGAATAATTCCGCCGAAATCTTCATGCATTGGTGTGGTGACCATTACACAGAATACTCCTGTTGTCAGGTCAAGGTATTGTGGTGTTGTGAATGATGCAGTTTTACTTCTGAAGTCAGTTTCTTTAATCTGGTATTTACTCCAGTGGATATTATTATAGTTTTTCCAGTCAACCCATAAGTTGCGTGCATCTCCTTTTCTGCAAACAAGAATGTTAACATTATTTGGTGCATGATTAGCATTTGGTATTATTGTATTTGTTTTTTTAATAGCAACCATTACTATTCACCTCATGCCTGACATAATGCTTTCCATGTTGCTTTATCAACTTTACCAGTTACATCTAAACGTTTGCTTAAATATTTTTTACCTGTTGGAAGTGATTGTCCATTTTTAACATTAATAGTTTTTTTATGTGTTTTATTGTATTTCTGTTGGAATTTCTTAACTGCTTTTTTAGTTTCTTTACCGTACCATCCATCAACTTGTTTTTTACTTAGTAAGCCATTTTTATAAAGTATTTGTTGCATGTATTTAACGCATTTTACAGTTTTTTTCTTTTTACTATAAACCAATACTTTATAATTACACTTGGATAAGTTAACGTTAACAGTTGCTTTTTTGTTTTTTGATTTTTGTGCTGTTTTTGCTTTTTGCAATGCTTTTAAAACTGCACTGTTATCATTTTTATATTTGTATAATTTTAATGGAGTGTAGGTTGTGAATTCTAATTCCCAAACAGTACTATCTATAAATGTTTGTTTACGGTTTGGATTTTTACTTATAATATATTGACCGTCAGGAACATCTATTGCATCAGTGACAACTGCAATTGGAGACATATGAATAAACCAGTCATGCAATACATCTTTAACTGCTTTTTCATTCCATTTATCAGTTTTTTTAATTATTATAGTGACTTTAAATGTTATGCCACCATACCCATTGTTGAAAAACTGTTTATATAAAATATCTCCAGATTTATTTAAATCTGTAATATTAATATTCATATTAGGAATAGTGTCGATTCCTTTGCTTTGATCAACTCTTAAATGTAGATAGTCATTGACATCTACACCCACATTACTTTTGAAATCCATTATATTTAAAAAAGTCAAATTTAATCACTACTCCATAATTTTTTTTATGTTGTTCTTCCAGCAGTTTCGTTATCAAACGCTAAGTATCTTCTTAATGCTTCGAGTATTTGGTTAATACGTTCTTCATCATCAACACTTCCAATGTTCAATATTAAGTCACGTATACTTGGATTGTTGCCATCATTGTTATTGTTAGTATAGTTTACAATGCTTGAGTTGGCTGTATCTTCATAGTTTAATCCTAATGCAGGGTTTCCGAATTCATCAACAACATCTTCACCTAATCTTCCAATATTTGTTAATAATGTTCTTGATTGTTCAGGGATGTTTTCACCCATTTCGGTTACTTCCCATTCTAATGTTCTTTGCATTGTACCTGGACTTGCAATACCTAAGGCACTAAGGAAATTCTTAACAGCATTTACTCCTGCATCCCAGAATTTCTGAGGTAATGTTGCAGCCCATTCTCCAACAGTTGATAACATATTATTCAATTCACCTGAAAGTTTTCCAGGCATTTGAGTGATGTAACCTATGAAGTTAGATACGCTTCGACTACCTGCACTGATCATGTTTTGCACGAAGTTATTTCCAAAGCCTAATGCTCTTGCTATCATGTTCATGAATATCATTCCAAGTTGCAATGGTAATGTTGCGATAAATGCCATTACACGCAATACTGTATCAATAATACTATTTCCGGTAATGCTGACATTTTGAGGCAGTAATCCTCCCAATGTTATTATGTAATTCCATAGATTCTGCAATGCTCCAATTATCCAGTTAACTGCATTAATTATTGATGAGTACATGATTTGACCAACCCACATGAAAGTTTGGCCTAATCCATCAATCGCAGCCCGTACTTGCTCATTGTTAAAGTATAAGTATCCAAGTATGGCCACTAATGCTATGATGGCCAGCACCACTAACATTATTGGGTTTGCGTCCATTGCAATATTTAATAACCATTGTGCAGCAGCACTTGCTTTTGTTGCAATAGTAGATAATATTTCAGCATTTCTTAAGGTATTCATGGATTGTGCTAATGTTACTAAACCGTTAATTCCAACAGCATAACTTCCAGCTTGCCCTATTAATCCCATGAAACTTCCCATTGGTTCCAGGACAGGGGACATTTGAAGACTTACATCTTCCCATGCAGCACCTATCTGGTCCAGAATGGTTTTATGCTCTGCTTCTTCATCTGCAAGTTGTTGTAATTTTCCTTCATATTCTCCTGTAATTTGAGTTGCATTGGATAAGGCCCCACTTTGCATTCCAAGTGATTGTTCAATAGCAGTTATGTCACCATTATTGTCTTTTAATACTTTAGATAGTTCACTACCCATTTTCATGCCTTGAACACCTTGTTGGGATAATTTCTGCATGATTAAAACCAATTGGTCAGTGTTCAAACCATACTCATTAATAGTTGAAGCTTGACGTTTTAAAACAGTAGTTAATGTATCCGCTCCACCATTGACATTAGATTGAGCGTAAGCGATTGCATTAAACGATGAAGGTAAATTATCAGCAGAAACACCAACAGATTGCAAGTCGGAGGCCAAGCGGTCTTAG
>NZ_JAZQIJ010000091.1:0-4383 GCF_045541095.1 Methanobrevibacter sp. | reverse complement strand
ATTTTAATAATATTTGTTTATTTTAAAAAATAAAAATAATCCACTTTTTATACTTACTATAAGTTATTAAAATCTATTTATATTAGATATTACAAATATATAATTAATTATAAGTTATTTTATAATTTTTTAAATAGATTTATGGAGTTTTAGTTATTATGATACTAAATTGTAATATTCTAAGAGATTTCAGTAGGGAAATTGATGAAATGGAGGAAGAATTTCAACTTATGTATCTTGCTTCTGAAATCGTTGATGGAACTTTTAAATACTTTAAAATTGAACGAAAGACATCAAATATTGGAAAACCGCCATTTGATTTAAAAGATATGATAAAACTAATTTTTTATGGATATATTAATAAAATAACAAGCACAGTACAATTAGCTTATAATGCAAAGTACAATACATTATACAATTTAATTTCACACTCCTTAGAACCAAGTGACAGGACAATACGTGATTATTGTAAGTACTTTCAACCAATTTACCAATTGATTATAAGTTTTATTCTAATTGTGGCCAATAGAATCGGTTTAACCGATTATGAACATATTGCAATTGACGGAACAATAAAGAAAGCATATAATTCTCCTTTCAATATAATTAAAGAAAAAGACCTTAGTTTATTAATAAGACATTATATGGCACAGGAATTAACAAAAGATGAAATTAAAAAGCTTAGAAAAACAGCAAGGAAATTTTTAAACGATAAATCTAAATCTGATGAAGAAAAAGTCAATATTCTTTTTCATTGGTGGCGTTTGCTTGATTGGTCGGGCCAAATATCGCTGGCTTTGAATGATCATGATGCTAGATTAATGAAAACAAAGGATAAAGGCCAAAAATATCCTAAATTTTCATTAAACATTCAATTGGGAACAGATACAAAATCTAAATTGATTTGTGGTGTGAATGCAGTTCAAAATCCAACAGATCATTATCAAATTCCAGCATTAATGAATCAAATCCTCACTAATTTAAATTCCAAACCAAGCAAAATTAGTGCAGATACAATCTATTTAACATTAGCAAATTTGAATTATTTAGATAATCTTGGCATATCTGCTTTAATTCCCACATCACAGCAAAATCGGGAAAATTCTGGTAATCTACCAGAAAACGAATTTGCTATAGATTATTTTGATTTTGATGAATATAAAAATGTTGTCATCTGTCCAGAAAAACATGAATTAACACTCGATGGAGAATATAATGCAAAACCAGAAAAGGGTGGAGGAAATAAACTCAAATTAGTCTATTCTAACTATTTTGCTTGCAGAGATTGTAAATTTGCAGGAATATGTTTCACTAAAAACCATAGGACAATAACCAGATATGTTCATGAAGTTGCATATAAAACTGAGCGATTAATGGCCAGTGAAGAAGGAATAAAAGAATATAAATTACGTTCTAAAACTGTAGAAGCACATAATGGAACTTTTAAAAGAATTTATCATTATGATGACATTCCAATAACTGGATTAGAAAGAGTACAGAACCTAATGTTCACCATTGTAGCATCCTACAATTTAATAAGATTATTTAGTCTAATTAAAGAGAATAAAATGGATTTATTTTCGGTTATTAGTTCAATAAGGTTCATAGCATTAAATTAATAAAATATTCATGAAAAAAGGAGAATTAAAAAATGTTCAAAATCAAATAATTTATGCCAACACTCAATTTTAAGTATCATTACTTTCTAATAAATAACTATGTGTTCTATAGTTGGTTTGCAAGGTAATTTTAAAGGTAATGATATTATAAAGATGTTGAAAACCTCTAAAAACAGAGGTCCTGATGCATCAGGCGTTTTTCTAGATAAAATCAATATTGACATTGATTTGGATAAATTTAACGATGAAGGTAATTATTCATTCGGTTTTGGACATAATCTCCTTTCAATATATGATTCAAATGACAGGCAGTCAAAAGCACAGCCTGTAAGCAATGGCAATCTCACTTTGGTTTTCAACGGGGAGCTGTATAATTTTGCAACCATCAGAAACCTGGTCAACAAGGTAGGTGTTGAAAGTGAAATTACCTGTGACGCTGAAGCATTGCTTTATCTGATTGATTTTTACAATAGGGGAGATTTGGTTAAGGCAATCGAGCAGGCCACACGTCTGATTGATGGGGACTATGCATTTGCAGTTTTTGACGGTGAAAACCTTGCAATAACAAGAGATCCGTTAGGAGTAAAACCTCTCTTTTACGGTATGAAAGACGGCCTTAAGGGATTTGCATCAACAAGGCAGGCCTTGAAAGAGGTCGGATTTACAGATATCTTCACTTTAAAACCGGAACACATTCTATATAATTGGGAGGATATAGCTCCGACCCAGGCGATTTATGAAAATGTAATGGAAGGTGACGTTGCTAAAATAGACAAGATGTTAAAGCTGAGCCTGTCCAAAAGGATTGAAGGATTAACCGATGTTGGAGTGATATTTTCAGGCGGTCTTGACAGTTCATATCTGGCACTGCTTTTAAAGGAGATGTCTGAAAACATTCCGCTTAAGATAACTCTTTATGCAGTTGGAGCGGAAGGCTCAAAGGATGTTGAAGCTGCTAAATATGCATCAAAATTCCTTAATCTTGAGCTGAAAATCTGTGAAGTTACAGAAGAGCTTATACGTGATGCATTGCCGCAGGTCGTAAATGCAATCGGTGACGATAATCTCATGAAGGTCGGTGTCGGCCTTACGACTTATTTTGCAACAAAGATGGTCAGTGAAGACGGTTTGAAGGTAGCCATTTCAGGTCAGGGTGCAGATGAGCTGTTTGGTGGATATAAAAGATATCTCAAAAGCTTTGTCGATGGAACTTTAAACTATGACCTGCGCCACGACATGGCAAACATGTATCATGTTAATCTTGAACGTGACGACGCATGCTCAATGCTCAATTCAGTAGAATTGAGACTGCCGTTTCTTGACAAAAAGCTGGTTGAACTGGTCTTAAACATTCCTGACAACAAAAAAATTGTTTCAATGCATGATGACATGAGAAAAAGCATCCTGAGAAAACTTGCTTTTGAAGAGGGTCTTGACTATGAAATAGCATACAGGCCTAAAAAAGCTGCCCAGTACGGAACAGGCATTGATAAGATTTTGCGAAAGAAAATTGTAAAGGATACTGATATTTCACAGTTTTTGTAAATTAAAGAGAAGATAGTTAATTAATAACTATCTAATCAAATGGTTGCCCTTTTTAAGTATATAAATACTGATGACAATCATTATTATTACATCTAAATACAATATTGGGTCTTGTAAATCTCCCACATAAGCTGGTGTGTTGCTTGAATAAAGTGTAAAGAAGTCGGCAACACTGTTTATACAGAAATGGGCAATGATTGGAACAAGAAGTGATTTTGTTTCAATATAAAGTGCCAAACAGAATATGCCTAATCCGAATGTGAATATTAATTGGGTAACTGTTGCATCAAGGCCGTTGAATGCAATGTTGATTAGGTGAATCATCATAAACATCAATGCCATGAATATAACGTTGTACCATCTGTATTTTCCGTTTTCCTCTTCAAACAATGAACATCCAACATATCTGAAGTAGAGTTCTTCCCAAAATGCGGTTAGTATTGTAGCGACAACAGTGCTTACAATGTAAAACGGATACGGTTCAAAGTTCAACTCACAGTTTTGCATAATTATTGATATTATTACAGGAATCAGTATGACCAGCAGATAAACCGGTGAAAAATGAATATTGAAAATGCGGTTTATCTTAAATAATGCAAGAATACCATGACCTCTTTTAGGTCGTGGATGAATTGCAAGTTGGGTGTACTATCTTTTTTAATTAATTTTATTGCGTTTATTTTTATTTAATATATTTGGAGACTATTTTAGGTCTATGAATTTTTGTTCAGTGTACTCTCTTTTCTTTGTGTGGGATTTGTAATATTTGCTTTGAGTTGTGAAAATTGTTCTGGGTTTAAAAAATTGTTCTCAGTTCGTTATTCGATTACTTCTCAAACGCTCTCCCTCTTTTTTTATATAGAAGTAATTACCAAATGCTATATTATACAATTAATGTAATTTTAATTGTAGTTTTAAAAAATAACACTATTTTGTATGTCTTAAAAAAAATGTAAAATTTGGGGATGGATTTATTTGGGTGAATATATTCGAGGATTGGTTGTTAAACTTCATTTAACTCCTGAGCAAGAAGTTGAATTTAAAAAGAACTATGGTTGTGCTCGTAAAACCTATAATGAACTTTTAAATAAATATAGGATCAAATATGGTGAGGATTCTACTAAAATTCCAACTAAAAATGAATTAAATCACTTCTTAAAAGAAACTAAAAATGAATTACCATATCTGGATGAAACAGAGTCCACTAGTCTTCAACAGG
>NZ_JAZQIJ010000090.1:0-3010 GCF_045541095.1 Methanobrevibacter sp. | reverse complement strand
TTGGAGAGATATTTTGTCTTCCTAAGACCGCTTGGCCTCCGACTTACCCCTGTTTTCAGCCAACTTCATCCACAAAACACCCCCTTTTTGTGGACAACTCCTGTTTTCAATCCGCTTCATCCACAAAACCACCCCTTTTTGTGGACAACTCCTGTTTCCAGCCAACTTCATCCACAAAACACACCCTTTTTGTGGATGAACTTGCTGCAAAACCACAGTTTTACTAACTTTGTGAGCATCAACCTGAAACTTGGCAAGTTGCCATTACCACTTTAAGGTTGACTGACCAATACAAAAACAACTCCTATGAAACACTTCAAGCATCTCCTTCTAGTGCTTTTAGCATTTGTTACATTCTCATGCGATAAAGGCGAACAGGCAAACACAGAGCCTACTCCATCGCCAAAGCCAACAGACAAAATTGAACTGGCGGCGGGGACAGACCTCAACCCTGTAATTTCAACAGATGGAGGAACTTTAAGTGTAACCTTCAACGCATCAACAGCCTGGAGTGCCCAGGCGGTGAATGACCGTGCAGATGGCTGGTGCAGTGTCTCTCCTACCAGCGGAAACGCGGGGGCAGCAACAATAACAATAACCGCCAAAGCAAACACAGAACCTGAAGAGCGCTCTGCCTCTATAAACATAAAGGCAGGAACCGCTGCCCAAACCATAAAAGTTACTCAAAAACAGAAAGATGCACTAACCGTAACATCATCAACCTTTGAGGTTCCGGCTGAAGGAAAAGATATTAACATAGAGGTTAAAGCCAATATAAATATAACCTACAAGATTGACCAGCAATGTTCTGACTGGATCAAATATGTAAGCACAAAAGCGCTAAAAACCTCAACACTTACCTTTGCTGTATCCAAAAATGAGAATGTAGAAAAACGTGAGGGCAAAATAATCATAGGAGAAGGGGCACTATGTGACACAATAAAGATTTTCCAGGCGGGAGAAGCCCCATCAATAGTACTCAACAAAGATGAATACATAGCAAAATCAGTGGGTGAAACTTTTGCTATTGAAGTAGCCAGCAATGTTGATGTTACATACCTTATTGAATACACCAATGAAGATGGGACTCTAAACACTGATTCAGGAAACTGGTTGCAGGAGAGCAAGACCAAAGCAATGAGCACCAACACATACTACTTCACAGCGGCAACAAATGAAGAGTATGACAACCGCCAGGCAAGGATAGTTTTCACAAACAAAGAAAACAATCTGTCGGACACAATAAAAGTAATTCAAGAACAAAAGGATGGTCTTGTTATAGCAGAAGATTTGTACAATGTGGAATATACGGGAGGAAATGTAGATATTGAAGTTATGTGCAATATTGATTTTTCATACAAGATTGGAGCTGACTGGATTACTGCTGTAGAAACAAGAGCATTATCTAAAAAACATATAAACTTCTCAATTTCTGAAAATACAGGAGAAGTGGAAAGGTCTGGTTTGATTACATTCACTTCTTTAAATGGATCTCTTTCTCAAGTAGTACAAATCAATCAGAGATGTCAACCTGTAGAGCAAAACAAGACTACCGATGAAATTTGGTATACAACAATTGATAATGGTATTATAGACTTGAATAATATTGATTGGGGAAAAGATATAAACGTAGTCTCAAACACATATGAAAATGGCAAAGGTGTTATAAAATTAAATAATGAGATTACTAGTATTCCTAATTGGGCATTTAAAGGAAATAGTAAGCTATTATCTATCACATTGCCTGTGTCAATTACAAACGTTGGTGTTCAGGCATTTAAAGAGTGTGCCAATCTCAAATTTATACGTAATCTCAATAATGTTACTCAGATTAACGATGACGCATTTAAAAGTTGCGTGAATTTAAACTCAGTAGGTAAGTTATCAAATGTTGAAGAAATTAGAGGTAATGCTTTTAGCGAAAGTGGAATTACCACAATAGATGTTTCCAATAAATTGACATCTATAGGAGACAATGCATTCATGAATTGTAAAGATTTAACCATAATTGGTGATTTATCGGGTGTTGAATCAATAGGATCCAGAACATTTTATGGCTGTGGCATCACAACATTGAATTTATCCAATAAGTTAATATCTATAGGGGAATATGCATTTGAAAAGTGTGAAAATTTAACCTCCGTTGGTAATCTATCTAATGTCAAAATTATAAACAACGGAATATTCCGAACTTGCAGCAAATTGGAAAAAATTGAAGGCCTTTGCAATGTAGAAATTATTGGAAATAACGCATTTGACAGATGCGGCGTTAAAATCCTAACTTTTTCTGACAAATTAATTTCTATAGGTAATAGCGCATTCAGTGAATGCAAAAACTTGACAACTATAGAAAATGTTTCAAACGTTCAACACATTGGGAATGATGCTTTTCTAAGCTCTGGTATTACCACATTAAATTTTTCAAATAAATTAACCTATGTGGGTGATAAAGCATTTGCTTACTGCAGTAATCTTACTACAGCCGGAGATTTTTCAAACGTTGAATATTTGGGATATGAAGCATTTGCAAGAACTGGTATAACCACTTTAAACTTATCAGACAAGCTTACTTCTATAAAAGACGGGACATTTGACAATTGTATAAATCTTACCAATGTGGGAGATGTATCAAATATTGAAAGTATTGGAATTTGCGCATTTAACGGGTGCAGTATCACTTCTTTGAATTTTTCACAAGAATTAACATCTATTGAAGATGCAGCATTTGGAGAATGTAAGTATTTGACAACCGTAGGTGATTTGTCAAATGTAGCACAAATTGGCCGTAACGCATTTGACCGTTGCAGCAGTCTTACATCAGTAAATTTGACAAATAAAATATCACACATTGGAGATGGAACATTTTGGATTGTATTTAGAAGCCCAAAACAACCAAAAACAACCAGAAATAACCAAACATAAACCTTTAATTATCAATACTTTCTAAAATTTAACACTTTCAGGCTGCTTTTTGATGGTTCCCAAATTTCCACATATTTTTGAGACATAT
>NZ_JAZQIJ010000089.1:0-7571 GCF_045541095.1 Methanobrevibacter sp. | reverse complement strand
ATTATTACTAAATAATTTTGACAATTTTTTTTACATATGGAAAACTTTTTAAAATATTAAAAAATAAAATATATGTGGAATGAAATTTCCTATTTTTTAAAATTATTGATTATTTAGGAGTTATTAAATGACTTGTAGTATTTTAGTTGGTGGAGCATGGGGGGACGAAGGTAAAGGAAAATGTATTACCTACCTTTGTGACAATGACAAACCAAGTATTATTGCTCGTGCTGGAGTCGGGCCAAATGCAGGGCACTCTGTTGAATTCAACGGAGAAAAATACGGTTTAAGATTGACCCCATCAGGTTTTGTACATACCGGTGCTAAACTTATGATTGGGGCTGGAGTTTTAGTTAATCCTGATGTGCTTTTTAAAGAATTTGAAGACTTGAAGAAATATAATGTTAAAGAAAGGATGTGTGTGGACCCTAGATGTGCTATTATTTCAAAAGAGCACCTTGAAAGGGATGTAAAATCCGAACATTTGGCCAAAAAGATAGGAAGTACCGGTTCCGGATGCGGACCTGCAAATTCAGATCGTGTGCTTAGAACTATTGATTTAGCACGTGACATTCCTGAACTCGAAGAATACATTACTGATGTGTCAGTTGCTTGTAATGAGGCTATCGATAATGGTGAAGAGGTATTCATTGAAGGTTCACAAGGATTTGCATTGTCTCTTTATTATGGAACTTATCCTTTTGTAACAAGTAAAGACACAACAGCATCAACATTTGCTGCTGATGTAGGTGTGGGACCAACTAAAGTAGATGAAGTCATTACAGTGTTCAAATCATATATTTCACGTGTTGGAGAAGGTCCGTTCCCAACAGAAATGACACAGGAAGAAGCCGAAAGCAAAGGGCTTGAAGAATATGGTGTTGTAACCGGAAGACGTAGAAGAATTGGTTACTTTGACATGGAACTTGCAAAAGAGTCCTGCAGAATCAATGGTGCAACCCAAATTGCCTTAACTTGTGTTGACAGGCTGTTCGATTGTGCACGTGTACAGGATTACAGTGAATTGTCAGCTGAAACCAAAGCGTTCATTGAAGACATTCAAACCGAAACCGGTGTTCCTGTAACAATTATCTCAACCGGGCCTGATTTGAAAGATACAATCGATTTAAGAAAAGAATTATTATAATTCTTTTTTCACTCTTTTTTTTTGATTTTAATACAATCTTTTTATAGTTTTTTTGATAAAATATGTAATATGTTTTTTAACAAGAGATTAATCTCAATAGCTATTTTCTTAAGTTTCATGACAATGCTTTCTGTTGTATTTGCTGAACCTGCTTCAGAGAATATAATTAAACTTAAAGTGAATAACTCCACTTTTGATGTGAAATTGGAAATTAATGATGCAACAAAAGAATTGATTGAAAAATTAAATGATGCAGACATATCTATTGGCGCCAAAGAATACGGCGGATTTGAAAAGGTTGGTGATTTGGGGTTTTCACTTCCAACTTCAGATGAATCAATCACCACATCTCCGGGAGATTTGGTTTTGTACAATGGAAATCAGGTTTCTCTGTTTTGTGAATCTCATTCATGGTCATATACTAAACTGGGAAAAATAGAGAATGTCAATGCCACTGAACTTCAGAATGTTCTTGGTTCAGGGGATGTTGAACTGGTTTTGAGTTTGAAGTGATTGTAATTTTGACTTTTTTTGGAGGGGTGATTTTTCAAATGGAATTTCACAGCTCTTGACAATTTTTGAATAAATTTTATTACATATTTTTTCTAAATAATTATTCATGTACAAGGATATGATAATCATCAGAGGTGCTCGAGTCCATAATCTGAAAAATATTGATGTGGACATTCCTCTCGGTAAAATCGTTGCAATCAGTGGTGTTTCAGGAAGCGGTAAATCATCACTGGCGTTAGGAGTTTTATATTCAGAAGGTTCTCGAAGGTATTTGGATGCGCTTTCAACTTATACCCGTCGAAGGATTTCACAAACCAAAAAGGCAAGTGTAGATTTGATTCAGTATGTTCCGGCGGCTCTTGCTTTGAACCAACGGCCTAACGTTCCAAACATAAGATCAACTTTTGGAACCTCAACTGAGCTTTTAAACTCTTTGAGATTATTATATTCAAGATGTGGTAATTATACATGTCCTAATGGGCATCTGCAGGAACCCACCATGAATGTTGCTCGTGAAATACCTATAAAATGCCCTGTGTGTGGTGAGGAGTTTTACGGCCTCGGTGCTGAGGAGTATGCATTCAATTCCGATGGTGCATGTCCGACATGTGTAGGAACAGGGTTCATCCGGGATGTTGATTCATCAAAACTGGTTTTGGATGATACGAAAACATTGGAGGAAGGTGCAGTGGCTGCATGGAATCAGTTCGGCATTTCCTGGATGTATCTTGTTGCAGGCGAGCTGGGAGTTCGTGTGGATGTGCCTTTCAGGGATTTGACTGATGAGGAAAAGGACATTGTCTACAACGGTCCGGCTGTTAAGAAATATATCAACATCCCATCCAAAAACGGAAAGCTGTTTGAACTGAATGCCGAGTATAGGAATGCCCATAAGGCCATTGAAGAGGCACTCAAGAAAGCCAAAACCGAAAAGGGACTAACAAAAATCAACAAGTTCCTGACAACTAAGGTCTGCAGCGACTGCAATGGAACAAGACTGAACGCCAAAGCTAGGCAAACACTTTTAGGCGGAATCAACCTGGCTGAAGCATGTAAAATGAATCTTAAGGAACTGGTTTTATGGATTCCGCAGGTTATCGCCAAACTTCCTGGTGAAATGAGGGATATGGCTGAAGCTATTGTGGAGGAATTCATGGACAATGCAAATATCCTGCTTGATTTGGGATTGAGCTACATTTCACTGGACCGGCAGGCAAATACTTTATCAACAGGTGAGCTTCAAAGGGTTCAGCTTGCAAAAACCTTAAGAAACCACACAACAGGTGTTCTTTATGTTTTGGATGAGCCTTCGATAGGTCTTCACCCTGACAATGTGGATGGACTTATAAGTGTCATAAGGAGATTGATTGATGATGGAAACTCAATTATTCTGGTTGACCATGATACAAGGATACTCTCCATTGCAGATTACATGATTGAAATGGGGCCTAAGGCAGGTGCCGATGG
This sequence comes from Methanobrevibacter sp., assembly GCF_045541095.1. Taxonomy (GTDB): domain Archaea; phylum Methanobacteriota; class Methanobacteria; order Methanobacteriales; family Methanobacteriaceae; genus Methanocatella. Next base: position 4,444 of record NZ_JAZQIJ010000089.1, on the reverse strand, counting down.
AGGAAACATAATTGCTGAGGGTACATTGGATGAAATTGAAAAAAATGATGCATCACAAATTTCACCATTTTTAACAAATTCAGAAAAAATCATCATCAGGGACAAATCCGATGATATTTTTGAAAACGGATCGATAAACATCAGGACAAATGAGATTCACAATGTCAGTGAAATGGATATTCACATTCCTAAAGGAAAACTGACAGTTGTCAGCGGAGTTTCCGGAAGCGGAAAAACTACGCTTTTACTTGAAGCCCTTTATCCTGCTGTAAAGGCAGTAATCAATAATGAAAAGTTGCCTGATGGGGTAAATGATATAGAGTGCAGTGACATTAAGAAAATCGATTTGATTGACAGCGTTCCGATTGGTCAGAATGTAAGAAGCACAGTTTCAACATACTCCAAGGTATTGGATGATTTGAGACGTGAATTCGCCAATCTGACCGATGAGTACAAGATGTCTGATTTCTCATACAATACTGGAAAACTCAGATGTGAAACATGCAACGGTACCGGGCGTGTTTCAATGGACGTTCAGTTCCTGCCGGATGTTGAGATAACATGTCCCGACTGTGACGGGTCAAGATATGATAAAAAGGCCGATGAGGTAAGATACAACGGACTGTCTATTGCGGACATCATGAGTCTGACGGTTGATGAGGCATTGGAGGAGCTTTTTGGTCTTGATAAGGTCACTAAAAAACTGCAGAAATTATCAGATTTGGGATTGGGATATCTGACTTTGGGAGAAGACACTCCAAGTCTGTCCGGAGGTGAGGCACAAAGGCTCAAACTTGCTTCAGAGATAGGCAAGACTCAAAAGAATTCAATATTCATTTTTGATGAGCCGACAATTGGACTTCATCCGCTGGATGTAAAGGCATTGATAAACGTCCTTGATTATCTCATTGAAATGGGTGCAACGGTTATTGTAATTGAGCATGATTTGGATTTGATAGCTAATGCTGACTATATAATTGACATTGGAATCGATGATGATTATCGTGGAGGGAGGATATTGGCCAGTGGCTCTTTAAAAGATATTATTGATTCTAAAAACAGTCTTACAGGCAGATACCTGGATGAGAAGAATCTGCTTTAATTTTCGGTTAACTTTAAATATTCTTTTAAAAATACTTAAATTGGTGATTATATGAAAAAGGTCGCATTGGCACCATGCAACGGAATGAGTGCAAACGGTTTGGTTTCAAGGGTTGCAGTTGGTGATGCACGTAATGAAAGAGACAATGTAATATCCATTTGTATGGGTTCGACATCTGCAGATATTGAAGGAAAAAACAATGAAATGCTTAAAAAGTATCCGATAATTGCAATTAACGGATGCGGCAATGGTTGTGTAAACAAGATTTTGAACAATAAGGCCATTAATGTTTCCAGAACAATCAGCGCAAGTGAAGTTTTAGAGGGGCATGATGTTTGTGCAAATGATCCGTTCAGACTTGACAGTGAGGCTGAAGAATGTGTTAAAATAATAAAAAATGAAATTTTCAAGGTTTTGGATAACCTTTAATTTTTTTTATATATTTAAATATAACAATTGTTAATATATTATTGTGAGTGATAATATGGATTTCATACGACAAACTGAAGTAATTCAATGGAAAGATGGCGAATACAAAACCATCAAGGAAAACAGCGTTGATGATGAATATACTTATCTATTCATCGATTATTTACCTCCGAGAAAATTTTCAACTTATCCTAAGGATTTGGAGGATTTTGCAATTGGATACTGCTTGGGGGAAGGTTTAATCAAGGATTATTCCGACATCAATTCAATTACGTTGGACGGAACAAACGTACTTGTTTCAACAAAGCTGTCACATGACCCTGAAGAGGACCTGGAACAGGAAGGAATTGTCCAGGAGAGAAAAGGCAATTGTGAGCATGCATGTGTCTGCAGACTCTTAGAGTACCAGGGAGTAAATTCAGACAATGCCGGCGGAATAAGGTCTGAATTGAAAACAATAGAACCAAATGAATCTGAATTGAAGGTTGATGCGTCTCAAATAATTAGGGATATCGAACATTTGACAGATGAAGCCAAGATATGGCAGAAAACCGCAGGGGTTCACGTTGCACAGCTGAAGTATGAAGACAACATAATAATTCGGGAAGACGTAAGCCGTCATGTTGCAGTCGATAAAGTTATTGGAGCCGCTTCAAGGAAGGGTTATGAATTTTCAAAATGTTACATTTCATACAGTGGAAGAATGCCGGCAGACATGCTGATAAAAGTAATTAGGGTTGGAATTCCAATCATCATTTCCAATGCAGCACCAGCATCATCAGGAATTGACGTTGCAAGGGCCGGAAACATTACGATGGTCGGTTTTGTCAGGGACAACAGATTTACAATTTATACTGCTCCTGAACGGGTGAATCTTGAAAAATAAAAAATAGAAATTAAAGTTCATCCAATGAAAATGAACCTAAATCTAATAAATCAAAAGTTAGTATTTTTGGAGCTACGGTAACTTTTCCTACTCCTGTAATTATTTTATATGCCTCAAAAGCTTCAAGACAACCAATCAAGTTTGGAGTAGGACCTATAACAGGTGGAACTCCTGATGTTACATTTTTTAAATCTTCAATTACTTCTTCTGTTAATTCTTTTCCAATAGATGGAAGATTGAACATTTCTTCATATGTCTTTTCACTATTTGGCAGAAATACTGTAATTTGGCCCATTGTTCCGTGTATTGCTCCATGAATGTATGGGATTCCTTTTTCTTTTGCGGTTCTGGATACAATAACTCTTGTTAGGACATTGTCAAGTGCATCTATTACTATGTTTGAGTCTCCAATTACTTTTTCTATGTTTGTTTGGTCAATGTGTTCGTTGAATGTACTAACCTTAACATATGGGTTAATTAATCTGACTTTTTCTTTTGCAACACTGCTTTTATCGAGACCCAAATCTGCTATGGAAGCTAAAGTCTGTCGGTTTAGATTTGATAAGTCAAATGCATCTTTATCAACTAAAACCAGTTCTCCGACACCCATTCTTGCAAGCATTTCTATGGTTTCTCCACCAATCCCGCCACAGCCGATGACTGTGATTTTGGCATCTTTGAATCTTTCCTGTTCACTTCTTGTAACTATGCTCATTTGACGGGAAGCTATTTCCCAGTATCCGTCACCTATGTATCTTGTTGGCATTTTTTCACCTAAATATTTCTTCTTAGTTTTTGCAGTATTTTCATAAAAGTGTCTAAAGCACTTTCGTAATTTTCAAAATTGTTTCCTTCAATTAATCCGGTTTCATAAATAGTTATATTTTCAAGTTCTATTTTTTCACCGGATTTATTGTAATCAATATCCTTAAGTTGATTTTGTGTATTTTCCAGGTTTATTGTAAATGGGAGCTGATATGAAAATGAACCTTTATGATAGTCAATACTAATGTATTCGTCATCATCAATGGCGGTTAAATTTAAAGCAACTTTTTCAAAACCTCTATGTTTTAATTCATCATTGATGAGTTTATATTTGTCATTTGTGAGAATTTCATCAATGTTGTCCGCTTCAATAACACCAAGTTTTCCAAAATCTCTAACTTTAACTATTTCACAGTCAGTATTGGCTAAAATGTAATTTTCACAGTAACCTATTCTTTTGATTTTCTCTTGCGTTGCAGCAGTATTGGTAGGTATTCTTGTTGCAAGGCATGTTGTTGATCTGGAAAATGGTATACTGTTTTTGTTTAGATATTCATGGATTTCTTTTGAGGTTAATTTAGCTTGAATGAATGGTGTGTTAAATTTTTTTTTATAAGTGACTAGAATTCCCGGCCTGTCTATTACAAGGTCACTGATGTTATTCCCGTCGCAAATAAAATCAAATCCTTTTTTATAGGCTAATTTTTCAATTTCGCTATACATTAGATTTCTACAGTTATAACACCTTTTTTCGTCATTGGCTAAAAATGTGTCATTTTCATAAAAATTAATATCAATTATTTCGTGTTTGACTCCAAATGATTTCACTGCTTTGACTGTGTTTTCAATAAAACCTTCAGGTAATATATGGTTGTCAATTGTTATGGCTAGTGTATCCTTTGCATATTTTGAAGCAAGATAAACAAGCAGGGTTGAATCTGCACCTCCTGAAAATCCAATCGCTACTTTTTTATCCTGCAGAATATCTTTAACAATATTAATTTTTTCATCTAAGTTCATTTTATCCCTTTAAACATTCAAGAGAATCAATAATGCTCTTGTTTTCAATTAATGGGTTTTCGTTATGGTTTTAAGGAGTTCATAACTGCCCATTATTTTAATTATTTTATATTTTATTTTGGAGATATAAAACAATTTTTATGGAACTTGTAGTTTTTTAAACTGTTTTATAGGTTATGGAAAAAAGTGGAATCCCTTCGAAAATCAACTATATAACAATAGTTATTTTTTTCCATACATAG
>NZ_JAZQIJ010000088.1:0-3980 GCF_045541095.1 Methanobrevibacter sp. | reverse complement strand
CAAAAATATTGCAAGAATACCATGACCTCTTAGGTCATGGATGAATTGCACAAAAAATTACTTATCAAATGCTCTCTGAAGAACTTTAAATACCAATGAAATCTAAACTAATAAATGACAAAGTTAATCAAAACTTTTTTTAACGATAACCAAGTTTAAAAAAGCAAAATATTAACATTTTTGTCTGAACCCATGGGACGAGGGAGATAGCCTAGGATAATATCAAATAACCAACGATATATAATAAAAAACCTAGGAATCCTCAACTTCAATAAGTTGAGGTAGTTCAATTAGAAGGCTGTTCACTGAAAGAATCAGGCGCATTGCATTGGTGGTAAGGGAGGAATGATTTTTACCCCCTTATTATTTTCAAATTATTTTTTTATTTTTCAAAATTCAGTGAAAAAAACATACCTTTATAAAGGTTAAAATATATAATTTATCTTAAGATATCTGTACTGTTTTATAACATGACTATGTGTGCTTTTTGTCATTGTTTTTAATAATTATTTCAAGATATCTTCTTTTAGATAAGTTATTTATCTAATTATATTATTTATACTGATTGTATCTTTGAATTTAGATTGTACTATTAGTCTATAGTATAAATCGCAGCGGTGGATTCTCAGATACGTTTTTAACAAAAAGATTAGAGGAAAAAATATGCCAGGACTTTTTGCTGCAAAAAAACTTAAAAAGAATAGACAAAATTTTAAGTGGAAAGACGTAGACTACAAAAGGAGAGCTTTAAGGTTAGACGTTAAAGCGGATCCTTTGGAAGGAGCACCTCAAGCTAGAGGTATCGTAATTGAGAAAGTAGGGATAGAAGCAAAACAGCCTAACTCTGCTATCCGTAAATGTGTTCGTGTTCAGTTAATCAAAAACGGTAAACAATTAACCGCTTTTGCACCAGGTGACGGCGCTATCGGTTTCATCGATGAGCACGACGAAGTAATGATTGAAGGAATCGGAGGACCATCCGGAAGATCCATGGGAGATATTCCTGGGGTCCGTTGGAAAGTTTCCAAAGTTAACAATGTAGCTTTATCCGAAATGGTAAGTGGAAAAATAGAAAAACCTGTAAGATAAGGTGGTTATGTTTATGAGTAAATTATTCGATAAATGGGATCTTGACGAAGTGAAAGTCGAAGACTTAGGTTTAGTAAAATACATCTGCCTTGATGAAACCTTAGTTCCACACACTTCTGGAAGACACGTAAAAAGACAATTCGCAAAATCTAAAGTATCAATTGTTGAAAGGTTAATGAACAAAGTCATGAGAACCCATCTCAACTCCGGTAAAAAGAACAAAGCTTACAATATCGTTAAAGATGCTTTAGAAATTATCAACAAAAGAACCAAGAAAAATCCAGTTCAAGTTTTAGTAACTGCTGTAGAAAACACTGCACCACGTGAAGAAACTACCCGTATCAAATACGGTGGTATTGGATACCAAGTTGCTGTAGACATCTCCCCACAAAGGAGAGTTGACCTTTCATTAGGTTTCCTCACCAGAGGAACTTTACAGTCTTCATTTAAAAACAGAAAATCTGTTGCAGAATGTTTAGCTGATGAATTGATTCTTGCTTCTGAAGAAGATTCAAGAAGTTTCGCTTTAAGAAAAGCTGAAGAGAAAGAAAGAGTTGCTAAAGCAGCACACTAATCATATAATGTTTAATTTTTAGGTGGTTATTTTGAGTAGAAGAGACAAAATGATTGCAAAAATCAAAGAGTTAATGTATGAACCTGATCAAATCAGAAACATCGGTATCTGTGCTCACATCGATCACGGTAAAACCACTTTATCTGATAACCTCTTAGCAGGTGCAGGAATGATTTCCGAAGAACTTGCTGGTGATCAAAGATTCTTAGATTTTGACGAACAAGAACAGGCACGTGGTATTACTATCGACGCTGCAAACGTATCCATGGTACACGACTACAAAGAAAAAGAATACCTTATTAACTTAATCGATACTCCTGGTCACGTTGACTTCGGTGGGGACGTTACCCGTGCTATGAGAGCTGTAGACGGTGCAGTAGTTGTAGTTTGTGCTGTAGAAGGTATCATGCCACAGACTGAAACTGTATTCAGACAAGCTTTAAAAGAAAACGTTAAACCTGTTTTATTCATCAACAAAGTTGACAGATTAATCAACGAGTTAAAATTAGAACCTCAGGAATTACAAAACAGATTCCTCAAAATCTTCATGGAAGCTAACAAGTTAATCAAAAACATGGCTCCTGAAGACAAAAAAGATGAATGGAAACTTGACTTCACTGACGGTAGTGTAGCATTCGGTTCAGCATACCACAACTGGGCTATCAATGTTCCAACCATGCAGGAAACAGGTATCAACTTCAAAGATATTATTGATTATTGTAACGCTGAAAATGAAAAAGAATTAGCTCAAAAAGTACCTTTATCCGACGTACTGTTAGGTATGGTAGTAGAACACTTGCCTTCCCCTAAAGAAGCTCAAGAATACAGGGTACCTAACATCTGGGATGGAGACATCGAATCTCCTGCTGGAAAAGGTATGGTAACTACTTCCCCTGACGGACCTTTAGCAGTAATGGTTACCAACGTATCTGTAGACAAGCACGCTGGTGAAATCGCAACTGGTAGGGTTTACGGAGGAGCTATCGAAAAAGGAACTGAAGTTTACATGGTCGGTTCCCACGGTAAATCCAGAGTACAGCAAGTAGGTGTATACTTCGGACCTGAAAGAGTCAACACAGACAAAGTTCCTGCCGGTAACATCGTATACATTGCAGGTGCAAAAGGTGCTATCGCTGGTGAAACATTATGTTCACCTGACGACAAAATCAAAGAGTTCGAAGGATTAGAACACATCTCCGAACCTGTAGTTACTGTAGCTGTAGAAGCTAAAAATACCAAAGACTTACCTAAATTGATTGAAGTATTAAGACAAACTGGTAAAGAAGACCCAACCGTTAAAATCGATATTAACGAAGAAACCGGTGAACACTTAGTATCCGGTATGGGAGAACTTCACTTGGAAGTTATCGGTTACAGAATTAAAGACAAAGGTGTGGACATCACAACTTCCGAACCTATTGTAGTATACAGGGAAACCGTTAAAAAACTCTCTCCACAAGTTGAAGGTAAATCCCCTAACAAACACAACAGATTCTACATCACTGTTGAACCTATTGAACCTGAGCTTTACGAAGCTATTCAGGAAGGGGACATCAAAGAAGGAAGAGTTAAAGGTAAAGAATCCGCTAACGACTTCATGGAATACGGTCTGGACAAAGAAGAAGCAAGAAGAGTATGGGCTGTTCACAACAGAAGCATCTTCCTCAACATGACTCGTGGTATCCAATACTTGGATGAAGTAAAAGAACTTTTACTTGAAGGATTTGAAGAAACCCTCAAAAAAGGACCTTTAGGTGAAGAAATCAGTATGGGATTAAAATTCAAACTCCACGATGCAAAACTTCACGAAGACGCAGTTCACAGAGGACCTGCTCAAGTATTGCCTGCTATCAGAAACGCAATCTTAGGTTCCATGATGCTTGCAGAACCTTCATTACTTGAACCAATGCAAAAAGTAGTTATTGATACTCCTAACGATTACATGGGATCATGTACCCGTGAAATCCAAAACAGAAGAGGTCAAATCGTAAACATGGGTCAAGAAGGAGACATGGCAAGAATCGAATCCAAAGTTCCTGTAGCTGAAATGTTTGGTTTCGCTGGTGACATCAGATCTGCAGCAGAAGGTAGATGTTTATGGTCTACTGAAATTTCCGGATTTGAACCTCTCCCACGTGAGATGCAAAATCAAATCGTAAGAGAAATCAGACAAAGAAAAGGCTTATCCGCAGAACCATTCCCTGCAAGCCACTACTTAGGAGACTTATAAAAAAATTACAATTTTTTAATTTTCTAATTTTCTATATTTTTACCAAAAATATTATCAAAAAAACAAATCTTTTTATATGTTGAGAAA
>NZ_JAZQIJ010000087.1:0-9182 GCF_045541095.1 Methanobrevibacter sp. | reverse complement strand
ATTTATTAAAAATAAAAAAAGTTAGTGAGATAAATCCCACTATTTAATTGTTATTTTAGGTTTTTTAGTTACGGCGTTATAGGTAGTGTCGCCAGCATATTTAATAACAGAGGCAAATTTGCCTTTTTTGGTTATTTTAAGGCTGAATGTAGCTTGACCTTTAGCATTTGTTTTTGCTGTGTAGGTTTTTCCATTGATTTTCATAGTAACTTTTTTACCTGCTGCGAAGTAAGTCTTACCATCTGCAGATGCTCCTTTGATGGTTTTTAAAGTAACTGTGTATTTTTTGGTTTTTGCAGTTGCTTTGTATGTTTTTGCAGGAGCAGTCATAGTTACAGGTTTTTTAACAATGGTAATCAAGTATACTGACATGGTAGCGTTGTAGTCGTCATCACCTAAGAAAGATACAGCAAATGTTAATCTGTTAGCATCCTTAAAGTTGATTTGTAAACTAGTGAAACCGTTTTCATCAGTTGTTTTTTCACGCATTACACCATTTACACCTATTAATACTGTTTTGTTTGCAAGTGGATTTCCATTGCTGTCTACAAGTTGGGTTGTGAAGTTTTGACCTCTTTCACCAGCCTTGTATTCGATTGCATAAGAAGTGAAGTCACTTCCGACAATAACAGTTGAGTCCCTTACTTTAGGAACAGCGTTTAATGCAAGAGTTACAGTTGAACCTTTATAGAAACTATTTTCAGGATATGTGATTGCAACTTCAGTACCGTTAACATCGTCTATTGAGAAGTATCCGTCTTTATCTGTTTTGACGGTATGTGGAATTCCGTTGATTGTATATTCAACAACATCTTCTAAATAAGATCCGTTAGTATCTTTTAAAGTACCAAGAATAGTACCGTTACCGCCATCATAGATTAATGTAATAACCATCTCAGTTTGTGTTTTGTTTCCTATTTCAGGAGTGTTGTTGTAAACTTCTGATTTTTGTGCATTAGCTACACCTTCATCACCGATGAATTTTGTACCTTCAAGGTTGTTGTCATGAACAGAAGCTTCTGTACCTTTAACGTCAATAGGATGTTCTCCGGTTGTTACTACATTGTTGTTTGTAATGGCGGAAGTACCTTGAACAACTTTAATACCTATTGTGTCAACACCGAATGCTTCCCAAACATCCAAGTCACCAACATTGGATCCGTTTGAAAGGATTTGAGTGTTGTCGACAGTCAATTTGTTACCTCTGTAAGCAATACCGGTTGTGTAGTTACCTTTAACGTCGATTCCTGAGTCTTTAATGTTACTTTCAACATCACCTAAGGACATACCGATTACAAGGTAAGCTTCACCGACAAGGTCATTGCCAGTGTAGTTTACAGAAACTTTTTGGCCGTTCATTCCTGAGTAAATTGGATAAGACAAATTGGTAGCTTTTGCAATGATGCCGTTGTCCTGAATTACACCGCTTGCAGGTCCTTCAATATCAATACCGTTTGCATAATAAACACCTGTGGAAGTGATGTTATTCTCAGCAATATCGAAGTTATCACCAGAAATTTTAATACCGTAAATGTATGTATAACCGTTGGCATTTATCACATTCTCGGTAATGCCTGCATTATTGGAGTTTATAAAGTCAACAGCATAAATAGTATCATACGCACCTACAATATCACCGTAAGTTACGTTGATCTCATTGAGAGTGAATTCGACATCGCTTGAATCTTTAATAACAATACCTTCACTTACAGGGAAAGCAACCCAATTTCCAGATCCAGCAGGTTCTTCAACCCAAGGAATATAAGCGGAAACAAGATCCAATGTAAATTTGTTTTCACCAATGCCCGCATTGGCAACATTGTTAACATAAAGCGCATTGTTTATACCAGTTCCCTGAGTAGCACCCTGATAATCAATTTCATTAAAGGTTATGAATAAATCAGAGATATCATCAGCGTAAATGGCATAAGCATCCTTATCTTCATTGCCAACGACATTTATGAAGTTAGCGTTTAAAAATGCTCCAGTTTCTTCACCGGTTAAAGAGATTCCTTTACCCTGGGTAGCAATAGTGTTACTGTAAATTGTAGCAGCACCTTTGATAACTTTGATACCGACAGTTTCAACACCGAAACCTTCCCAGATGGATTCATTACCCTGTTCAGAAGAAATTAAAACAATGAGGTTTCTCTCAGCATCCAAATTAGAACCTCTGTATGCAATACCTGTAGTGTAGTTACCTGTCAGCATGATTTCAGATTCCAGAATTGTGCTTTCAACATCACCTAAAGACATACCGAATACATTGTAAGCTTCACCAGTAATATTGTTGCCGTCATATCTCACATTAGTCTCCTGACCGTTCATACCGGAATAGATTGCATAAACAGAAGTATTAGCTTTTACATCAATGTTGTTTTTGATTACAATACCTGAAGCAGGGCCTTCAATATCTATACCGTTAGCGTAATAATCACCGGTTGCAGTGATTGTATTTTTTTCAATTGTGAAGTTATCCCCTGTAATGACAATTCCGTAAATGTATGAATTACCTGTAGCATTAATATCATTGCATAAAATAGTTGCATTATTACAGTTTTTGAAATCAACAGTATAAATGGTATCATAATCGCCTACAACATCACCATAGACAACGTTGATTTCATTATCATAGAATACAGCCTTATCAGAATCTTTTATAACAATACCTTCACTTACAGGGAAAGCAACATAATTTTTAGAACCGGCAGGTTCTTCAACCCAAGGAATATAAGCGGAAACCAAATCCAAGGTAAACTTATTTAGAGAAACAACAGGTTCTGTAATATTGTTGACATAAACCGCATTGTTTATACCAGTTCCCTGAGTAGCACCCTGATAATCAATTTCATTTCTGTATACAAATAAATAATACAGTTCATTAGCATAAATTGCATAAGCGTCTTTATCTTCATTAGCAACAACATTTATGAAGTTATTATTTATGTATCCTGCAGTTAACGGACCTTCTAAAAGAATACCTTTACCTGGAGTTGCAATAGTGTTGTTTTGAATGTAAAACTCACCTTTGTAAACTTTGATACCTACAGCCTCAACACCGAAATCTTCCCAGATGGATTCATTACCCTGTTCAGAAGAAGTTAAAATAATGCGGTTTCTCTCAGCTTCAAAGTTATAACCTCTATATGCAATACCTGTAGAGTAATTACCGACCATCATGATTTCAGAATCAGTAACAGTACTGTTAACATCACCCAAGGACATACCGAAGGCATTATAAGCTTCACCAGTGATTATATTTCCATCATATTTTACATATGTATCTTGACCGTTCATACCTGAATAGATACCATAAACGGAAGAGACTGCTTTAACATCGATTGTATTGTTGACTACATCACCTGTTGCAGGTCCTTCAATATCAATACCGTTAGCATAATAATTACCTTCAGTAGAAATATTATTGTTTTCAATTGTGAAGTTATCTCCGGAAAGGATAATGCCGTAAATATAGGAATTACCTGTTCCATTAATTACATTTCCAATAACGGATGCACCGCTGCAGTTTGTGAAATCAACAACATATATAGTATCATAGTCACCGGTGACATCGGTGAAAAGAAGATTAATTTCATTGTTTTCTAATGTGGCACCATCTGAATCTTTAAATACTATAGCTTCAGATATTGGAGCAGATACATAATGACCTGATCCTGCAGGCTCTTCACTCCATCCAACAGGAGCAGAAGGCATTGAAGCGGATATGATATTTGATGAAACAACAGCATTTTTTGAATTGGATATTCGTATAACATTATTAGGATAGTATCCATTAGTATGGCCAACATAAGTGAATAATGATTGGATTAATTTGAAATTATCTGTATTGACCACATGAAGTGCGATAGCTTCAGGAGCTTCACCCATATCTTCAAATCCGACAAATACATTTGAAATAGTAACATCGGAAATAGGGTTTTCTTCTTCACCCCCAACAAAAATAGCATTAATCGCATTGGATTGAGATATTGAAATACCACTAAATGTTACATTGCTTGAGGTAATTTCAATTTCCGGATTGACGAATGTGGTATTTTCCCCACCGGTTACGATTAACGGACGGTCAATGGAAAAATTCAAATTATCAAAACGGCCTACGAAATCAAATTCAGTAGCAGTAACATTTTCTTTAATAATTCCGGATGGTTTTATGTATTGATCAAGATTTTCCGGAGTAATAGTAATCTTACTTTCATCTGCACCCACAACTTGTGAGTCAGCATCTGCACTTACTGCATCAACATCCTGAACAGCAAGTGGCTCGTCTGCGATTATTTCATCATCTGCAGCGATTACATCGGAGGCATCGTCACTAGCAAAAGCCACACCCACAGACAATACCATCAATGCAAGCATCAATAATGAAACAATCATGCGTTTATTGTTAATACTTTCACCTCATTTAATTGAATAAAACTATAGTCCATAAAAATTTAAAAATGATTAAGTTATCTGACTATATAATAATTAGTTAAGTTTTAAAATTATTTAAATGTAATTAAATAAAAATTGAAAAAAAAGTAAAATAAAGGTTAAAAATAACCTTATTTTTTAATTTGAATAGTGTTTTTTACAGTACAACCGCCATAACTTGAAGTGATTGTGTACTTGCCGACCTTATAGTTTTTAAGGGATAAAGTAGCAATTCCTTTTTTATTTGTTTTGGCAGTGTACTTTTTGTTTTTGATTTTAAAGGTTACTTTCTTGTTTTTCAAGATTTTACCTTTCTTATCCACAACTTTAGCTGTGAATTTGATAGTTTTTGCTTTTTTCTTGGAAAGATTTTTGGTTATTACTGTTGGCTTGAAAGTAATCTTGTTTGACACCTTATGAGTGTTGAACTGTGCAGTGATTGTGTATGAACCTGCAGCCAATTTAACTGAGTATGACGCATAACCGTTTTTGTCAGTTTTGACTGTTTTGGTTTTTCCATTGATTTTAAATACAATAGCTTTATCTGCACCGACTGATTTACCGTTAGCATCAACCAATCTGACCTTATATGCAACAGTATTTCCGTAGTATACTGTTGAACTTTTACCCGGCTTTAGAACTACCTTTTCAGTCACTATCAAATCTGAAACTGCACCTGCATCATTGTAGCAATCTACATTTTTGGCATCCGCAGTGATATTGTATGAACCAACAGTCAGGGAATCATCAACATTATATGAAAGTGTGGCGATTCCTGAAGCATCAGTTTTTGCATTTCCCATAGGGGTTGCCCTTCCGGCAGAACTGATTCTGTTAAATACTACGGTAGCGCCTTTAACAGGATTTCCAAATTCATCGACTAGTTTTGCTACAACATTTCCGGTTGTTCCCTGTTCAATTGTAGCTAGAGGAACAGTGATGATAATGTTTCCGTTGATTATGTTTGTACGCAAATCAAATTTGGAAGCCTTATAGTCCTCTTTTGAAAGCACCGCAGAGAAAATATAATATGCAGGAGTGTATGTTGAATCAAATTTGAATTGGGCGGTTGCGACACCGTTGGATATTTTTGATTGAGCAAAGTAATTACCATCATTATCATAGAATTTTACGACAGCCCCGTCAAGTGCCTTATCAAATGTAATTTCAAATTCACCGGTTCCCAAATACACAGCACTAAGTACATCGCTTTTAGCGGTTGCAATATATTTGTAGTTATCTGAAACCTTGTTGTTTTTGGTATTGTTTATAGCGGCGTTGCCTATCCTATTTTCACAAACAAGGTAATTATTACTGATGACATTATTAACAGCCACATCGCCAATCAATATTGCATAGTCATGATTGCATGTGATGTTGTTGTCAACTATCTGATTGTTTGTTGAATTGTCCCTGAGATAAATGCCTGCATTGCCTGATCCCAATGAATCTAAAAGTTTGAATGATAAATTTTCACCGGTTGCAACAGCATTGATTTTATTGGAAGCAATGAGATTGTTTTTTCCGTTGGAAACTATAATGCTGTAGATTTGTTTAGCGTTAGCAGTTATAATGTTATCCCTGACAGTATTATCAGAAGACATCATGTCAATTCCATAAATCAGCTCAGAGTTCAATGTCAGCTCATTGTTTTCGATAGTGGAATTATTGGAAAATTCCAATGTAATACCATAGTTGACTCCTTCAGATTTTAAGTTAATGGAATTATCCTTAATAATGGTTCCTTCAGAATCTGAACCGACAATTACTCCGGTTGCAAAGTAAGGTCCTTCAAGAGTTATTGTATTTCCTTCAAAAACGGTATTAGTAGCTCCCTGACCTACCGGAGCGGAATGGCCAGTATTATACCCTAAAACACCCATACCGTAAATATAATTGTCTTTGGACTTGATGTAAATATTATTGTTTGAAACAGTATTGTTGTGGCTGTTGAAGTAAATATCAATACCCACAATTGAATTGGTGGAATTATCTTCGCCTGTTGTTGCATGAACATCGGCCAATTTAGAAGTGACATTCACATCATTTCCAGAAACTAAAATATTAGATGAGTATAATAATAGAATTCCGTATGTTTGATAAATTTCTGAAACGACATGAGCATTGCTGGTTGAATATTCACTTCCATATGATTTACCGTCAATAACAAGCTCATTACCATCAACACAGTAGGACCTGCCGTCAATAACCAATTCACTACCGTCAATGCAGTAAGATCTACCATCAATAACAAGCTCATTACCATCAATACAGTAAGATTTACCGTCAATGACCAATTCATTACCGTCAATGCAGTAAGACCTGCCGTTGATGACCAACTCTTCACCATCAATACAATAGGTTGTGCCATTTATATTTATTTCATTGTCTGAAACAGAATAACGTGTACCGTCAATAACAAGCTCATTACCATCAATACAGTAAGATTTACCATCAATAACTATCTCTTCACCGTCAATACAGTAAGACTGACCGCCAATAACTATTTCATTACCGTCAATGCAATAAGATTGACCGTCAATAACCAATTCATTACCGTCAATGCAGTAAGTCCTGCCGTCAATTACAAGTTCATTACCGTCAATGCAGTAGGATTTACCATCAATAACCAATTCATTACCGTCGATACATTTTTCAGGAGCAAATGAATAAACTTCTCCGGTTCCGATAGTTTTGATAGTGTTGTTTGTGAATATACAGTTATCAGAGGCATAAGATAATAATGTAAATGTTAAAAAGTCCCCTTCAGAAGTTAAAACATTGTTTAGAACTTCGATTTCAACGGAATTTAAAACATATATTGCATAAGCCGCTTTCGGATCACTTACATAAATGTTATTGTCTTTAATCCTGACGCCTGAAGCCTCGTTTACAAAAATACCCCAAGCATTAACTCTGTTTACTTCTTTGTTTATAATAGTTAAGTTTTCAATCAATACGCTGCTTGAGGTTACTTTGAATGTGGAATTGTAAAATATCGGATTTTTACCTGTCAGTTTGACTTCTTTGTTAATGTATATGACCTGATTGTCAAATGTTCCTTCAAAGTTTAAAATGTCACCATCCTGAATTTCAGATGTCAAACCACCATTTGCATCGATGAAAGCATGCATATTTGCCGGAGTTATTGTAATTGTTTTTCCGTTGTAAATATAGGATGCTCTGGATGGGTCAATAGTTCCTGAAGGCAGTATAATTAGTTTATCTGCAACAATATTGGATTTTGCATCACCAATAACGGAGGTATCCTCTTCAACACCACTTGCATCTATTGCAACCTTATTGCCTGTTACGATAGTGTTTCCAATGACAGTTACATTGGAAGGCATTCTTTTTTTGCTTAATTTTTCAATTAAAATTCCTACACCTGCCTGTGATGTGATTATGTTGTTTTCAACCCATAATCCCTTACCTTCATCCTTTTGATGGATACCTGATCCGGATACTGTGAAAATAGTATTGTTTTTAACAACAACATTTGAACCTGAAGCTGCAATTCCTCTACCGACTTTAGAAACGTTTACCCAGTTATTTTCAACAACTGAACCGTCCAAGGCTGAAATACCTGCGGCAGTGGATATGATTTTAGCACCATCGATAATATTATTTCGTATTATGGAGTCGTATGCACCTACAATTGCATATTCACCACCGGTTTCAACTCCAACATGATTATAATCGGCACCAGTGATATTATAGATTTTATTATTGATTATGATATTTCCAGTACCGGAAGTTGAAATACCCCTATAACCTCTAATGAGAGTATTGGCTTCAATTGTATTATGACTACCCATGACCTGAATCAGATAACTCCAGGAAGTCGGAAGGATCTGTTCATTACATTTGACAGTATTATTATATATTACATTGTAGTTAGACTCACCACCATTTAAAGGTCCACCGGCATAACTTGACAAATAAATACCGTTTGCATCATCGGCCTCAACATAATTATCCGCAACATAGTTGTAATGAGAACCACTGACTATAACCGGAGGAGTGGACCTGGTTCCATGACCATATGTAACCCCATAAGCCTTAAACCTGTTTCCTGTCACATTATTATAATTAGCACCATTAGCAACACAAATACAATATGAAGCTCTACCGGTATTTGTTACCACACAATCACTAATAGCACAATTATCCGCTGCATTTAAAAATATTCCATAAGTTTCCGCTTTAGTATTTGCAATATTCAATCCAGTAATTGTACTTCCGGATGCACCTTCTTTTAAGGTAAACATGACATTTTTCATGTTGTTTGAAGAACCTCCAACAATATGGATTGGAATATTGAAAACAAATTTATTTCCTGAAAAATCACCGTTCAAAACAATAGTATCTCCTGATTTTATTGGAGTGTTGGAAGGCAATTCCCCTGCGGAACTAAAATATTTTCCATAATTACTGGATGTTATCTGATAGGATGAAGCAGACATATTGGTTTCAGCCACAACAGATACTGCATTATCTGCCGCAGGGCTAGAAACTATGTCATCGTCTACAGACATTTCCAGCACATCTTGAATGACATCATTGCTTTCAATTTCAGTCATATTTCCATCTTCAACAGCACTTACGGCCGTGATGGAAATAAAGAGAAGCAATAAAGCCAATAAAATATTAAATTTCTTAAACATTATTATACCTCATCATAATTTATAAAATATTTTAATAGCTTAATTAAACCAAACTTTAAAAATTTTCTATTATATTATTAG
>NZ_JAZQIJ010000086.1:0-2033 GCF_045541095.1 Methanobrevibacter sp. | reverse complement strand
TGGACATTTGAAAAACGACCCTACAATGTTGCCTGCATTATCAATAAATGATGTGAAAAGATACAAACGTCCACTAATTTCGTTCGGCATATTATCCCAATCCGGCAGGGATCCGAAATATTCTGTTGTGTCAATAGGAATGTAGTTTTCATAGCTTTCAACAACGTTAAGTTCATCATCTAATTTATACAATCCTAAAATTGCATTAGCTGGAGGATTGTCGAAGTTCATAAAATAATTTTCCGATAATTTTTCATGGTCAGGACTATATGTCATCAATGCAAACAATTCTCCATTCTCGTTTTCAAGAATCTGATTGTAAGATATTGAACAATATGCGGGACGGAAATAATTGCTTCTTACCAACTCCGTTCCGTCAGCGGATATTTTAATCAAACCTGGATGAGGTACAGTTGCATGACCTTCTATTGGTAATTTAAATGGAGAATTAATCACGATACTGCCATCTGATAATTCAATAGCATCTGTAAAATTTCTCGTATATGGAGATTCAATATAACTATCCATGAAGAATTCCCATTCTTGAGATATCATGCTAACTCCGCAAAAGAGAGTTAGCATGATGGTCAACACATTTTTTTTCATTTTGATTAATTTATTTTGTTATACATTTTTTTTTGCCGTGATCTTTGAGCCATAAACCTTGAGCTGACATCCAATTCCAAAATTCTAAAGTTCTAAAATTTTCTCAGATATCTTCTGTACCAATCAGTGAAATCTGTGGTTTCTTTTTCTTTCCCACAAATTCCACAGATGTTCACTGATTCCTCAATTTTCAGGTTTTCAGGTTTTCAGTTTCTCAGATTTTATTTAACCCATTTCCCTTCCTCAACTGTCAATTGTTCATTGTTAACTGTTAACTTCCAGATGTATGTTCCCGAGTTCCATTTCGAAGCATCTACACTCGTTACATCATCTGTAATTTCTTGTTGATAAACCATTCTTCCTTGCATGTCATAAACCTGCAAGGTGCAGTTGCGTAATGAAGTTCTGATATTCATCACGTCTCCACCCGGATTAGGATAAGCGACAGCAACCTTTAAATTATGTGCGTGAGCTTCCTCGATGCTGACAAATGCCGAGGCTGGGAATTTGGTGACGAAATTCCATGACTTATCTCCATTTAAACTATTTCCGTTACCAACAAGTAATAGGTCTTCTTCTTTTGTTGGCACTATAGAATTTACTTCTATGAAATTACCATCTTCACCGCTCGTATAATACAATTCTGATATGGTCTCAAAATTCTCGTCCAAATGTTCTATCACAACCCATGAGTCAGTGTTGTCATAAACTCCGAGATTCCAATTCTGTACATAAATCAAAGTGTTGTCTTCTTTCAATATGACACCATTGTTCAATGGTTGAAGATCTTTTGATTCATCAACACCTCTGGTTATATAATTAACGATAGGTAAAAGATCTGTTGAATTGTCAAGGCTATCATCTATTTCATATAATCTAGTATTATCATGTATATAACTATGGGGTTTTGTCTCAGAACGGGTTCTTGCCGCTAAATATACTGTATTATGTCTGCTTCTAACCGCAGAAACATATTCTAAATAAGATACTCTTGGCATTGTGAATCCAGGTTGTCTAATAGCTTTTTTATCGACAAAATTCAAATCTTTATCGAAATACCATGCTTCCCCGCTTGGTATAAATGAAAAATTATAATCATTATGTTCTAATACTTGGTATAAAATATAATGTAAATCGGTCTCAACCATGCTATGCCCTCTATGTCTCCAATAATCTCCATGACCGGTGAGACATTCAATGCCTTTCATCTGAATTATTTCACCTTCAAAACTCATCTTGAAAAAGAACATGGAATCATTTTCAGTCTGATAAGGACTATAGAAAGGTGGACATTTGAAAAACGACCCTACAATGTTGCCTGCATTATCAATAAATGATGTGAAAAGATACAAACGTCCACTAATTTCGTTCGGCATATTATCCCAATCCGGCAGGGATCCGAAATATTCTGTTGTGTCAATAGGAAT
>NZ_JAZQIJ010000085.1:0-7714 GCF_045541095.1 Methanobrevibacter sp. | reverse complement strand
TCACAGAACGACATGGCTACGATCCGACTTACATATGCATTGAGCATAGCATCGATTTGTGGTAAAATGTCATAGCCGACACCTGCGTGGATTGGAGCCCATGCAGGGTCATGTCCACTGGTAGTGTCATCGTAGTATCCGTATTTACCAAGAGCATGTTTAGATTTTAAAGCATGAGTAGATGAATCTACAGAGTCAGCAGCTACTGCATCTAATTGTGCAAGAATACCGTTTAATGCTTCGTAACCTGCACTGGTTTGTCCGGATGAGGGGATTTTACCGAACACTGCAATTTGTTCTGCACTGAAAGCACATGCAGGTGCAAGTAAGGATTCATATTTGGAGATGAAACCTTCTTTTTCAATGTTGGTTTTAATGAAGCCTTTACCTATTTTGGTAAATGCAGTGAACATTTTGGCAACAAGAGTTTCTTTAAGAATACCTGGTAAAGTTTCGGTAAGTGAATTGATGTTGTCCACTTGAGCACCGACATTGCCGGTTAATTTCTCCATGTTTTGGAGGTTTGCTCTTACTCTTAAAGATTGGATGTCTTGGGTTTCACCATCCATTTCAATGTATCTTAACATTCCTAATAATTCGGATTCTTCTTCTACACGGGTGATGAATTCACTGGCTTGACCAGCAATTACACCGTCAGTTGCAACTCCAGATGATTGTAAAGGTTTATCCCATTTTACAATAACTGGTTTGTTTGCGTCAATATCAGCTTTGGTTATCATATTATAACACCGTCCTTTTTTGGGTTAATTTAAATAAAATTTAGTTTCTGATTTTTTTACCGGTACGAGGGTCTCTTCCAGTCATTTCAAAGTAGTTGGTTGTTTCTTTGACTTGAGTTTCTCCGATAATCACTTTTTCAGATTTTGTGATTTTTGGTGTGTCTTCATCTTCAGGCTCAGTTTCTGGGTCTGGAGTTTCAGTTTCTTCTTTGACTGGTTCTTCTTCTTTTTCAGCAACAAGTTTAGCTAATGCTTCTTCAAGTTTTGCAACTCTTGCTTCAAGGTCAGTTTCCTCTGCTTCGGTTTCTTCGGCCACAGCTTCTTCTTCGGTTTCTTCAGTTTCTTTTTCAATAACTGGTTCGGTTTCTTCTTCAGCTGGAGCTTCTTCTTCTTCAGCAGTTTCTGCAGTATCTTCTTTTTCAACTGCTGGTTCTTCTTCAGTTTCAGTTACAATTTCTTCTTCCTGAGTAACTTCCACTTCTTCCTCTTTAGTCTCTTCATCCTCTTTTTCGATAGCAGGTTCTTCTTCTACAGGAGCTTCTGCCTCTTTAATCAAGGATTTAAGACCATTTAAGAATTCTTTGAAGTCCATTATTTTTCCTCCATTTTCTTCTTCAAATTCAACATCTTTGCTTTTCAAAATGTAGGCATCATAGTCATAGACATGCAGGCCGTATCCGTTAGCTCCACCTTCAACAAAACTGATGAATCGTGGAACTACGCATTCGGCATCAGGAATATCTTGGTATCTGATTGTTCCTTTCAGATTGCCTTTACATCTTGGAGCAATTCTGTTTGAGAGGCTCAAGCCTCCTAATTCTCCATTTAATAATCCTTGCTGTATTTCAGGATTATCAACACGTATTACAACATTCCAGCTTCCACTCGGAACAACATTTGTGCCCAGAGTTTCATCAGCGACGGAAATATAATTCTCGAGTAAAGACACTTCCGGTATCGGATTGTCTTCATGGTAAATCTCGAAATTATCTTGATTATTGAAACTGGTAAAAATCTTCTTGATGTCTTCAGCATGAAGTGTATCTCCTTGAGAGTCCTGCACGCCGTTCGGTATTACGCAACCTTTTACATACAATGCCTTTTGCTTACAAAGCAATGGCACATTATCAACTCCTAATATTTTGGTTAAATAGTAAAATTGAGTTAGCTCTCGCTAAGAGAAGCGATTATTAAAAAATAAAAATAGTTTAAGCTTTGATTATTTCATAAGTACATCCACAGTTACAGATATTGCTGCAGTTATTATGATCATTAGTCACATCACCTGGGAATAGTAAGTAATCAACATCACCAGTAACTTCATTAACTACTTCAAACTTAGCAGTGAATGGAACTGTCTCACCATCCATCCCTTGATGTCTTGTCTTTTCAAGTGTGGACCATATCCAAGACTTCTCTTCATTGATTACACCATAACCCTCACGGTCAGCTTGAATATTCTCCAATCTTGCAGTTTCATAATCTAATCTATGAGTTTTATACCTCTCCAAGTCACGGCTTAACTGATTCAATTCCTTGTAAGTGTATTGTCTACCTTTATAATTACTTCCACGTTCCAATGCTCTTTCAAGTAAAGCCTGACGCCTATTAGATGGTAAAGGTTTATCTTCAGTTATACATTTTTCAAGGATTTCTTTACGACTAGTATGTCTTGGTAATTTCTCAATCAATGATTTATATTTATTAATTTGAACATCAGCATTAGCCAATACATTTTCAGCATAATCTAGATTCTTAACAATCCTTTCAACTTCCAATCTTGTTAAGTCTTCACTAACATTACGGATTACTTTCAAAGCTTCAGCTTCAGATGTAAGGCTACGAGTAACAAGACTATGTTTTAATATTCGTCTTAAATCCGCATCCGAAGCTTTAATATTATAATTAATAAGTAATTTACGAATATTATCCTCACTATATGGGTCACGAATATCTGATGTGTATTCATTATTCCATTCGATGATCTTCTTATCAATTAATTCATTATTGATGAATTGTATGAGTGTATGAGTTTTATGATGAGCTTTTTGAATAATTGCAATACGTTGATTGCCAAGATAATTTTTATATTCAAATTTGCTGTTAAATCTCATAAATATCATCTTACGCTTCTTTTAATTGAGCTTCCACTTCTTCAATTAATCTTAAATCATCTTCACTTAAACCAGCTTCTAGTTCAGGTAGTTTACGATACTCCCATATATGTGGATTAGTTGTGAAATCATATTCATTTAAATCAATTACACTAATATGCTCAGCTAATCCTGTAATGTATTGTTTTAATGTTAATGCTCCATTATTCCATGCGTCACTTATTAGTTTAACTTCGATTTCACGTCTGTCACTGAATATTGGAGTTGAAATATCAACATTAACATCAATACTGTATAATTCATCGATTAATTCACATATCCATTGTTTGAAGGGTTTTTGTTCATTACGTAAGTTTAATGTGTAAATCTCCCAGATTGACTTAGTCTTGTCACTGTTCATTGATTCACGTTCAGTGTTAATCATTAATCTTACTAATGGAATATTATAATCGTTCAATACTGCTTGTTGACATTTGTCTCCTAAATCGGATAAGTATGATTGATTGTTATTGGTTAATGTTACATAATCCATATTTAATGGTCGATTGGATTCTGTGAATATTACTGCTGTTCCACCATTAGCTGAACTTAACTCTTTAGAAATAATTTCTTCACGGCTTTCCTGTTGGATTACAGGATTGCCTTCAGAGTCATATTGTATTGGATTAACAGGTTGTGGTTCGAGATTAATATTCAGAACCCCACTACTAATATTCCCATTGGATACGGTTTTGTAATCGGATTTGCTTATTGCGATTTCAGTTAAGATTTTCTCATAGTTCTGTATCCATCTTGGTAATCCAAAGAATTGGTAAATATTGTCTCCACCTAATAGTGAAGCGTGTCCGAGTTTCTGATTATCATAATAGATGAAGTTTTCAGGATAATTTTCTCCCATGATTTTAAAGTATTTAGTTTTACTGTTGATTAGTTGTTTCAACAAGTATACTTGTTGGTCTTTGATTGTTGTACGGATTATTTTACATGAATGTATTGGTATTTGTTTTAGTTTGAATCGTACATTATTCCAAATGTATTCTACTGCTGCCCATGCAGCATAATTATAATCAATGGCCATGTTGTGGATTTCATCTATATTTTCCTCTAGAAATTCATTAATTTTTTTAACTTGATTAACCAGTTTATCAGATGGTTCATCAATTGTATTGGGAGTTAATGTAATATCATTATAGATGATGTCATCTGCTAATATTCTGCAACATTTAGCTACATGTGATGATTTCTGAAAAACATATAAACATGATTCCATTGGAATAGGTGGATGTAATTCAGTTACATTCTCCGCAACATCTTTATTCTCAGATTGGAATAAATTTTTATTCTGTAGATTTTTAGCAATACTCTTCTCAATCCTTGCTAATTGCGGGTCTACATTTTTTCCTTGTATTCTCATAAACTTTTATCCTCCTATTCTTGCTCCAACACTAACATGTGAAACATTTCCTAAAATATCAGTATGTAAATAATTCCTTGCTAAACTTGCACTATCAACAAGGTTCGGACTTCTACCTTTACCGTCCGGTGATAATTGTATGCTTTCATCAATGAAATCATTAATGTAAATGGATTCTTGGTTTAATTTTGTATTACCATATTTTATACTATGCATTAATGGTCTTGCACGTTGATATTTACTTCCTGATGGTTTCTTTAGGATTACTGGTATATTGTAACCGTAATCTAAGATTAATTCTTGGAAGTATTTTCGTGCATATTCTGGACTTCCTCCACCTTCCTGTTCAATTACTATTAAACTTGTTCGTGGAGCTGCGGGATTTGGATTATGTTTAATTACAAAATTAACAAGTAAACTTTCAGGGTTACTGGATTGTGTCTGGTCGAAATCTTTAATATATTCCAAACCATTCACTAAGTAATCATAGCAGACTACTGCGAACATGTCTTTACCTTTACCTGCTAAATCAATACTAATCAATTCATAATGCACTGGAGTATCTAATGTGGTTAATTGTGCTTGGCCTTCTGCAAGGGATAATAAATCACCAACACTTGGCCTGTAATGCCAATCACCTTTCATTTGATATTGTTGATCTATATAATCTAATTCCATTAATGCAGCTTCATAAGTATCATCATCAATATATGGATTGTCTTTATATCCCATGCAAATGTAGGGTAAATCCCCGTCAATATATTTCTCGATTAAGTAATCTGTTGATTCTCCACCAGGGTTGCTTGCATTACCGAATCTTAATGGTATCCAGTCATCAGCTTTTTTACGTAAACTCCTGTAAAGAAATCTTAATACTGACTCCGGTAACTCTGAAGCTTCATCATTCAAGATAGTATGATAAGATTCACCTTTAACATCTTGCTTATGAGATTCATCATTAAATGCTTTGAAATGTATCTCTGCACCAGACGGAAATATAATCCTTATTAATCCTGATTCTCTTGATTTAACTCCAGGAATATTTTTCAATATATCAAAAACACTACCAGTACCAACTAATTCCCTGTAATTTTTACGAGTTACTAAACAACGATAATGTGGAAATTCTACAAACTGTAATGCTAATGCTGCAAGTAATTTTGTTTTACCTCCACCACCAGGACCACCAGTCAGGAACTCATTTATTCCCTCATGATTATGACAACTTGTTAAAGCAACAAGAACTTGCTTATCATATAATTCAAAATCAATATATGGATTATCTAAGATTGTTAATTCAAAATTCAACCAATCCCATTCATTGAAACTAATCATAATCCATCTCATCCATTCTTTGCTTGAGTTTAATTAATTTTTCAGCTTTCAAAGTAGCATTAGTTTCCTGCTTAACATCAGCATCAACATTTAAGTTAACATTCTGCTCAGTATTAGCAACTTCAACACCAGTCACTTCCTTATAAATATCCCAAGTAGTCTTATTAGCAAAAGCTATTTCATTTTTACCTTTACCTTTCAAATGTGGGAAAACTTGCCCATCCATCTCAATTTCTTTAGAAATACGTTTATTACTTGCAAGTTCATCTTCAAGGTCATCTTGGAATGATGATAAGAATTTTTCAGCTCTTTCTTTTCTTTGCTTTCGCATTTCTTTAAATTTATCTTCCCAATAAGCTCTTCTACGATTTTTATATTGTAAATAAGAAGACCATAATGTTAAAGTTCTAGGTTTAGGTGGATTAAAAGAAAGTTCTTTTTTACTCCCTTCGTACTGCCATTCATCACCTTTACCTAATCCTTTAAATGATTTGATAAACTTAGTTATATTATCATCTGAGACTTCTAAGTAGAGTTCTAAAAAGTAGTGTTGTCTTTCTGTTTCTTTATCTTGGAGTTCATATATGGGTTCTACTAATTCTATTTTTTCATATCCCATTGTATTTCCCTCCAAGGCAATATTTAATGTATTATATTGAATAAGATATTTATTCCAATTGTTATTACTGTCAAGGCTGCTCCTATCATGAGCATTTTATTATTGAAACGTTTTTGTTCATTATCTTCTTTTTCTTTTAATTTTTCTTTTAAGTTTTGATAATCTGTTTCAATTGTTTTTACTCGTAATTCTAATTCCACGTCTCCTTTGTTACTGTCTACTTTGAAGTCGTTGAAGCCTTGAACTAGTATGTCGAGTTTTTTATCCATATTATTTATTTTATCATTCAATTCCTCTATCCTTTTTTCTTTATAATCTGCACGGGCTTCTAGTTCGGCAGTTTTCCTGCTGATTCCTTGGATTTGTTCTTCATGTATACAAGTGTATTCAGCAGCCATCTTTATCATCACCAGTTACATACTCATCATTCAAGACTGTTTCATCTGATGCAACTGGTTGTGGTTTATTGCCTAATAATTCTAATGTATTTGGATTTTTACTTGACCAGATTGCAATTATTAATGTGATTACACTCATCAGTACTGTTGCTAATTGTGCTTGATCTACAGTATAACCAAAGTAGGCTAGGATAGTTGTTATTATTATTGCTGCGAAAGTTGCTATTGTAGATATATTATTTGTTTCCATACAGATTTACCACCTTTTATAATAATTTTAAGCTAAAAGAAAATGTCATGGTAGGGATTTGAACCCTAATTTACTATGAACACCATTTTTTTGACTAAAAAAAAATTTAATTTAATCTTTTTCTTTTTTGTCAAAAAAAATATAGGGGTGAGACAATTTATTGAAAATAGAAATTATAATTTAAATTTTTTTTGGTCATGTTCTCCATGACATGTTTTTGGAGGATTTTTTCGGATACTCTATTTGATAATTTGTTTATCCTGAAAGAGAGTTGTGAGAAAAAAGATAAACTTAATCTTGGAGAGTATCCGAAAAAATATAGTGTGTTTAAAATATGTTTTGACGAATTTATTTTCTCATATAGCAAAATTTGACGTAAATTCGAAGAAATATTAACTTTTTTTTAGATGATTAGAAGTCCATATGGCAGTTCTATTTTTTGTCCTGCGACGTAGCTGTAGCTAGCTCTGGTGATTAATCCGCATTCTGTGCAGTATTCGTAGCTGCGGTTTTGACTTAATTGTATTGTGAATGTTTTGCATTCTGGGCATAAGTCTGTGTTTTCTGTTTCGTCTTCTAATTCATCATCATTTATATTCATATTCCTTCTTACCTATATATTATAATCTACTGATGGGATTATATTATACCGTTACCCCTATGGGTATATATTTCTTTTTAAAACTAAAACTAAAACTAATTATATATAATATAATAAGTTAATTGTTCTTGGATTAGATTATGCATAATAATTATCCTCCCATTCAAGGAAATAAAAGAAATCCTTACTTATCTCTACTCTAATATGGTTAGTAATAGTATTATCAATAACAGTGAAAATAAC
>NZ_JAZQIJ010000084.1:0-2462 GCF_045541095.1 Methanobrevibacter sp. | reverse complement strand
CTCTATACACAAATATATATCATATTTAATACATAGAGTTTTTCCAAGAGCATTTGATAAGTAATATTTAAAAAATAATTAACCCAAAAAAAAATAATTTCATATCCATAAAGTGCAATTCATCTCCAGCTTAAAGAAGCCGGAGAATTCTTGCACAATAATGTTAAAAAAATTAATAATTTAATAAAAACAGTTAAAAATTCAGTTTTCCTCGACAATTTTACCTGTGATATGATCAGGCGTTATCTCGAATACTTCAGTAACATCCAGAAGCCTGTCGATTTCTTTTACTGTTTCATCATGGGTCGGGAAAAACTTATCCCCCAAATGAGTCAGTTTTTCAATTTTTTCATCCCGGTCATCAAGAGTTCTGATTTTTCCAAAAACAATAACACTTTTGAAGGTATATGACCAACCGTCATCGTTCAAAACTCCCTCATTCAACACGCAATATGATATTTTTGAGTGCTTTTTGACGGCATCATTTTTATGGCCTGTTTTGGCACCGTGGAAATATATCTTGTCGTCAACATATACGTGAGTCATCGGAATTGCATATGTATAGTCCTCATCTCCAAGAAGTGCAAGTACTCCTCTTGGCTCATTGGCCAGTATCTCTTCACATTCCTCCAGGGACAGCTGCTGTTTGTGACGTCTCATCTTTCTGAACATAATATTATTTTTAAAAGCAATCCTAATTAAACTTTTCAATTAGAAAAATATTTATAATAATGCTTTTTAATTTTAAAATATGTATTTTCAAGAGATTGATTTGGAGGAAACACATATCAGACTAAGAACTGATTTGAAAAACCATGACCTTAAAAGATACATCTATAAAATCAGATATGACCTGAAAAATTATATCCTGAGAAATCCCGATTTCAGGATTTCTTTAGAACCCTTGAAAATCGTTGATGAAAACCTGGATTTGATTGTAAGGACCATGCATGAATCATCCATAAAAGCCGACGTCGGACCCATGGCATGTGTTGCCGGAACAATATCCGAGCTGTCCGTGAAATACCTTATTGAAAACGATTCAAAGTATTCCATTGTTGAAAACGGCGGCGATATAGCAATGATAAATGATGAAAAGGTAATATGCGGAATATATTCCAACAATGAAGTTCTTGGAAACAGAATCGGATTTGAAATCAGTGCCCGGAAAAAACCCCTTGGAATCTGCACATCTTCAGGTAAAATCGGCCATTCAATAAGCTTCGGGCAATCAGACAGCGTAACAGTAATAGCCGACAGCCCGTCAACAGCTGACGGACTTGCAACAAGAATTGCAAACAGCGTGACAGGCAACACATCTGAAAGCAGAGTATCCAATGCCCTTGAAACTGCAGAAGAGTTCAAGGAATTTTTCAAAGGCGTTCTGATAATATCCGATGAAAATATAGGAACTGTAGGAAAACTGCCGAAGATTGTGGAAACACCCCAATTCGATGTGAATATTTAAAAAACACTTAACACATAAATAAATCCATGTCACAGTTAACCTTTAAAAACGCAAGTGAAGATGATGTTGGCTTGATTTTGGAGTATATCAGAAAGCTTGCGGATTACGAAAACAGATTGGATGAAGTTATTGCAACAGAAGAATCCCTGAAGAAATGGATTTTTGACAAAAAGCAGGCCGAAGTAATATTTGCACTTGAAGACGATAAGGTAATCGGTTTTGCACTATTTTTCTTAAGCTTTTCAACATATATAAGCAATGTCAATCTGCATCTTGAGGACCTGTTCATTGATCCGGAATACAGAGGCAAGGGATACGGCAAGGCATTGCTTAAAAAACTGGCTAAAATCGTTGTTGAAAGAGGTT
Source organism: Methanobrevibacter sp. (assembly GCF_045541095.1). GTDB lineage: Archaea > Methanobacteriota > Methanobacteria > Methanobacteriales > Methanobacteriaceae > Methanocatella. The sequence goes on along the minus strand of NZ_JAZQIJ010000084.1, from coordinate 628 downwards.
ATGGCCGCTTTGAGTGGACTTGTCTTTCATGGAACCAGCCAAGCATAGACTTTTACCTTTCTTTAGGCGCACAACAGAAAGACTGGAACGTGTTTCACCTTACAGGTGACGAGCTTGAAAAATTAGCTGATGATTGATATGGAAATTACAGCCCAAGAGATGAAAAAGTCAATTCAGAAGATATATGACAGACTCGATAAGGTAACTCCCGTTGACTTTGACTGCGGAAAGCTTTGCGGGGAAGTCTGCTGCGTATATGATGCCGAAGACTACAGAAATGAGGAGCTTGCACTTTACCTGCTTCCTGGCGAAGAGCTGATGTATGAGGACAGTGAGGAATTTGAACTTTACTATATGGATTCATCCGAAATCAAATATCCTCACTCATGGAAGGGTCAGATTTATCTGGTTAAATGCGTAAATCCTCCGAAATGCGACAGATCCATAAGGCCAATCCAATGCAGAACATTTCCTCTGATTCCCCATCTTGACAAAAAGGGAGAGTTCCATCTGATTTTTGATGAAAGCGAATTTCCATACAAATGTCCTATCGTAAATGACCACATAAAGCTCAATGATGATTTTGTAAAAGTCACATATGAAATCTGGACAATGCTTATTGCAAATC
>NZ_JAZQIJ010000083.1:0-12375 GCF_045541095.1 Methanobrevibacter sp. | reverse complement strand
AGTTTTGATTAACTTTGTCATTTATTAGTTTAGATTTCATTGGTATTTAAAGTTCTTCAGAGAGCATTTGATAAGTAATTTTTTGTGCAATTCATCCATGACCTAAGAGGTCATGGTATTCTTGCAATATTTTTGATAAATTGCGAATTTTTTTATTCTTTCAGTGAAAAGTATTAGTATCCATAAACAAGATATAATGTATTAGGTGGGGTATGTGAAGAGATTTTTAATAATACTGATTATTTTTTCATTTTTTATAATTGGGGCAGTATCTGCAAGTGAAAATCTAACTGATGATGCATTGGGCAGTAATAGTACAGATGAAATGCAGACTCCGGTAATTTCTCTAAATTCGTCTAAGGGTTACGTTAACCAGAGCATATCAATTTCACTTTCCGATTCGAATAATGGGGGATTATCAGCTAAGGAGTTAACCGTCAATGTCGATAAAAAAAAGTATTCGTTGGTTACCGACAATAAAGGATCAGCTGTTTTTAAATTGGATTTGAAAGCTAATTCATATGCTTTAAACGTTATTTTTAAGGGTGATGATAATTTCGCACCTGTCAATCAGACATTTAACATAAATGTTTTGAAATTGCCGACATCCATTAATCCTGTCAATACAACAGTTTTGAAATATAAATATTTCTATGTCTATCTAAAAGACAAATCTGGAAATCCTTTAATCGATGAAACCGTCTCATTTAAAGTAGACGGAAAAACATATAAATCATCCACCAACAACAAAGGTAGGGCCGCCCTTAAGGTCAATTTAAATCCTGATGCAAAATATTCTCTGAAAATCAGTTATGCCGGAAACGATTATTACAGTTCAATATCCAAAACCGTTACTCTGATTGTTCCTGCAACTACTTCAATAGTCATCGGAAACGACAAACTTCTCTCAAAGGGTTATTTAAGGATTTATTTAAGAAGCGATACGTTATCAGCCATTTCCAAAAAGACCGTATCTATAACTGTAGGTTCAAAAACCTATAAGAAAACCACAAACTCCGAGGGAGTAATTGTTTTTAAACCTTATTTGGGGAATAATACTTATCTGGTATCTGCTGATTTTGCAGGAAGCGACACAATATTCTCATCTCATGCAAGTAAAAACGTCACAGGTGTTATCGGCAGCGTAAAAGATCCTCTCAAAACAAAAATTCCTCTGGTTAATGGGGTTCCGGACATTGATGTGATGCCAGGTCATTATGTTATGGGTGACGGGGACATGAAGTACACATTATTAAAGGAGCAATACAGAAATGTTTTGAAAAGGGACAGTAAGACTTTGTTTTTAACAAACAAATTAAGCAAGTATGTTATCTTTAAAACAAAATCAGAACCCAAGATAATTCATGTTCTTGTGCGTGAAAAATGGAACGTGATTGAAAGGGCCATCAACACCAAAATAGTCTTGAAAAATAAGAATAATTACTGGCCGGGTTCCATTACGGTTTCCTTAAAGGGCAAGTCATATACTTATCCTCAGGTCAGGGATGAGCAAAATACGGGATATACATGCGGTCCGACTTCTGCAAGCATGTGCAGTCAGGTTTTAAGAAATTATGTCTGTGAAAGTCAGTTTGCAAAACTGTCAAAGACTACTGTGGCCGACGGGACCATGGCAAAAGATCTTAAGAAAGGTTTGGAAAAGGCAAATTTCAAATGCTATTATTTTTATAAAAAAACTTTTGACAAAGCTTTAAAACAACTCAATAAAGGAGGATGTGCTTTGATTTTCCACACCTGGGGTCATTATGTGGCCATTTTGGATATCAGTAAAGATGGTAAAAAGATTTTAATAGGAAATCCGTCAGGTGATTATGATTATGGAAGTCATGACATTCCGACAAAATGGGTGACAGTCAACTTCATGAAGGGTAAGTTCAACAATTATGACACTACAAGCATAGTTGTGAAATTAAAACATTCTTTATCTTCAATTCAAAAAACAAAATTGAAAAATCTGTATTCTACCTTTGGAAGTGGTTGGACTGCCCAAAACACTTTACAAAGAATTCCTCAAATAGGTAAATAGGAATTTTTTCATTTATTTTTTTAAAATATTAACGATTTTAATATTTTTTTTAATAATTTTTTTAAATTTTTAAATTTTTTTTGTTAAATTATGAATTTTAATTTTTTTTTATAAAAATTCTAGTAAAAAGAAAGTATTTTATAACTTTATTCAGATATATATTATTAATCAGAAATTTGTTAGTCATTATTTTAAATAATTGGTCTTAAAATTTTAATCAACAACCAGGTCGACTTCAACAACACCAAAAATGTTGTTGTTGCTGCAACAATGCTTGTTTTAGGATTAGGTGGAGCTGCATTGTCCATCGCTTATGGTGATTTATCCATTTCAATTTCAGGAATGTCACTTGCAGCAATAATTGGTGTACTGTTAAACTTATTGATTCCGGAGGAAAAACATGAATGAATTTGTATTATGCCATCCGTTAGTAACTCATAAACTTGCAATCTTAAGGGATATCAATACGGGAACCAAAGAGTTCAGGGAATTGGTAACTGAAATTTCCACAATATTGATGTATGAGGCTATGAAGGATGCAAAACTTGAAAAAACAACTATCGAAACTCCACTTGAGAAAATGGAAACTGGAATGCTTGATGAAGATAAGTATGCCATCGTTCCGATTTTGAGAGCGGGAATGGGAATGGTCGATGGAATTTTAAATGTAATTCCAAACGCAAAAATAGGTCATATAGGGCTTTACAGAAACGAAGAAACATTTGAACCAGTTGAATATTACTATAAAATGCCTAAAGGAATTGATAAACGGGAAGCCATTGTTATTGATCCTATGCTTGCAACCGGTGGAAGTGCCTCTGCGACAATATCAAGGCTTAAACAGGATGGTGTCAAAAAAATAAAGCTATTGTGTATTGTGGCCGCTCCTGATGGAATCTCATGCATTGAAGATGACCATCCTGACGTGCAGATTTTCTGTGCAACGGTCGATCGTGAATTGAATGAAAATGCATATATCTTGCCGGGTCTTGGAGATGCAGGTGACCGGGTATATGGAACTAAATAGTGAAGTTTAACTTCACTTTCTTTTTCTTTTTTTGGTGTTAATTGTGAACTGGAACCTGATTTGGCCAATTTTAATGGTTATTTTGGCAAATACATTCTATAACATTTGCATGAAATCGATGCCTGGAGATGTAAATCCATTCGGAGCATTGATGGTTACTTATTTTGTTGCGGCAGTTATTTCTGCAGTTATTTTTGTATTCATGGTTGGGCCTTCAAATGTTGTTTTTGAAATTTCAAAAATCAATTGGACTTCCATAATCCTTGCGGTAGCTATAGTCGGCCTTGAAGTGGGTTATGTTTTTGTCTATCGTGCAGGCTGGGCAGTAAGCACAGCCAGTGTGGTTGCAAACATAGGTCTTGCATGTGTTCTTTTGGTTGTCGGATACCTGCTATACAAGGAAAATGTTTCACTCACTCAAATTGTGGGATTTTTCGTTTGTATGGTTGGGCTGATTTTAATTAACATTTAATGTTTTGACAAAAAATTTTTATAGTATTTAATTTTAAAAATATTTCTATGAGCAGACAGGCCTACGTTAATAAAAACATTCCAATTTCTCAAATTCGCCGTGTAAAACGAGATTTGGAGAAATTTGTGCTTTTATATGAAAAAATAACTTTTATAGAAGATTTATACTGTGATGAAACTGTAAAAGATTCTATTAAAAAACATGGAAAAACTCCTCAAACTGGTTATAAATGGCTAAAAAGCTGGAATGAGGAAGGTTTTGATGGTCTATTTAGAAAAGGCAATTCTGGAAGAGTTTCCAAACTCTCTGATTATCAGTTTGAAATTTTAAAGAAAAACATTGTCTTAAAAGGTTTGTCCAATGTTTCTGAAATTAAGGAAGAAATTCAAAAGGAATTCGGGGTTACTTATTCGGAAAGACATTTGAGAAGGTTAATTTTTGATTTGGGGCTTTTGGAGATTATGGATTCAAATGATAAAAATTGATGTTTTTATGGGAGTGTCCGATAATTGAGTGATACTTTTAATACACTTGAAATCATTAGTCCGAATTTGATGACTAATTCCGAGTATTTTATTAAGTATTACTCATTTTAAGAACTTCTTGCATAAAATGAACTTAATACTTGTTTTTTATTTATTTAATTAATGATTAATTTAATTTACTAATTTTATTTTTATTTTTGGGTAAAAATAGAGGAGTTCATGTTTATTAAAAATATGAATTCTTGTTTAAAATACTTTATTTAGCTTGTAACTGAATGTACTATTTTTATTTGTCTATAAAAAGAGTTATATTTATATGTGAAGGAATTTATAATTATTAAACATACAACAACTCAAACTAACAAAAATAAATTCACTTCACAATCTATTTTTTTGTGATTTATATAATTTATTTGTTTCGATTTTAAAAAAATAATCATCCGAGATTAATTTTAAATATTGTTGTTTTTTGTTGTATAATAAATTAAAATTGTGGGTGAAATTAGAAATGAGCGCTACATGTCAGAGTTATTATACTTTAAAGAATCCTGGGGACAATATAAATAAAACACATGAATTTTATACATTATATTATTTGTTTGAAATATTTAAGGAATTAAATCCTAGTTATTTTAATCAAAATGATAGTCCGGGCCGTCCTAGAATTTATACACCGGATATAATGTTGCCATTTATACAATGGGGACATTTAAATAAGATAATTAGTTGTAGGGAATTGGAAAAATGGTGGACACGAAACGATGACACTTGCAATTTCATTTTGAATTGTAAAAAACCTGGAAAAAGCAGCATAAACGAATTTTTAAATGAATACAACTATCTAATTGATGAATTCGACAAATTTATCGTGAATTTTTCACTAAAAATTGGTTTAATGGATGGAAACATAATATATCATGATGGTACTGTACTTAAAGGTTATTGTAATAATTTTAAGAAGTTATATGCTGATCAACTATATTATCTGAGAGATTTTATTTTAAAATATCGTCATGAAACCGACGAAAAAGGTTTATGGTTCAAATTAGACAAATTTTTTAATAATAATGAATTTAAAGACGAAATAGAACCTATTTTAAATGAATTAAAAGATATGATATATGCTGGAGGCATATATCTTTTAAAATCCATTTTTAAACAAAAAAACGGCCTGAAAAAAGTCTTATTAAAAATTAAACATATGGAAGAAAATGTTAAAGGAAATCAACCAATCAGCATTATAGACCCCGAAGCACACAGTATGCTAGATAAAGATGGAGAATGGGGATTTAATTATAATTTTCAAGCAGGAGTAGATGAGAAATACGGAATGATGGCTGTACACTACATTACACAAAGTCCAAATGACAAAAAAGAACTACTAATTACAATAAATGAATTAAACGAAAGATTGGGCAAAAAAGACTATGTTATTGTAGCGGATCATGGATATTGGCATATAAAAAGTTTAGAAAAAATATATAACTCTCCAACCACCATTGTAATACCAGATAGAGCCGCTGCAAGTCGCAAAAAAGAAAAAACAAATACAAAACAAAAGAAATCAAATTTAAAAATTGATGAAAAATTTAGAAAACACAAATTCATTAAAGATTGGCAAAAAGACATTTATATTTGCCCAAATGGTTCCATTTTAACAAGAATGAACAATAATAAACAAAATGGCATAAAATATAAAGTTTATGGAACAAACGATTGTTTCACCTGTCCGGATCAGAAAAAATGCGCAACAGAATCCAAAAGAAAAATCAAAGACCGATGCGAATCAGAAATCAACGAAATCAAAAAAATTTATTACTCCGAATGGGGTCAAAAAATCTATTCAGGAAGAGGTTCCAATGCAGAAGGCAACTTTGGAACCTTACTCGAGTCTAGAAACTTTAGAGGAATAAAAACAAGAGGAATAAAAAGAGCAAACAACGAATTAACACAATATGCAATCACACACAACATTAAAAAAATACACAAACATACAAACGTTAATGTGCTAAAAACTATCTTAAAATTAATAAAACAAGAAAAAACAAAAAATAGAAATGTAGATATAAATATTATTGATGAATTAATAAAAGATTTTATTATCAAGGATGAAATACTTGTAGATTTAAAAATAAAATAAAAAAATGGGAGATTTTAAAATCAAAAAATTATCGGACACTCCCAAGGGAATATTGAATTCCCAGTATCATTTGGTTGCAATTACAAAACCTTTCAAATCATGCAGAGGCAGTTGGATTTTCAAATCCAGAACCTTGATAAACGCTTCAACAGATTTTCTGCCATGAGAAATGTAGACATATGTAGATTTTGGAATGAAAATTAATCCTCCCACTTTGACCCTATTGATTATCTTTAAAAACATGTATGCAACACAGTCATTGGTCTTGTCAATGATGCTTTTGTTTAAATTCACAACAACACAGTCAAACTCGCCGTTTACATTATCAATCTCATTAATTGGAACCTGAAGCAGGTTTACATCCTCAAAGATTTTGTCGGTTACAAAAAGAGTATTTCCGTAAGCTGAAACTAGACTCAATATATATTTTACATCATCAAATGATTCTGTCTCATCGATTTCAGATTTCTTATCCAGTTCATCGCTTAAAACCAAATCAAATGCATTCTTTTCTATGCTTCTTAAAAAATCAATATCATTGTGAACAAACTGGCCGTTTGGATGTGTAAGATAAACCGTTCCCCCAGTAGTTTCTAAATCCTGAGTTTTGACAAAGAATCTTTCAGCACCATACAACACTCTAGTTGTCAGGAAATGGCTTTTTAAATTGTTACTTATGTATTTCATAGGTGATGTACGGGCAAGGAGGTCCTTTGGAACTATGAAGAATTTCAAGGCCCCATGTTCATATAACTGATATCCCCTCAGGCGTTCAAATTCAAATTTTTTCGGATTTAAATACGAATCAAGAATACTATCAGTTTCATGCTGACCGGTAATTCTGTCCAAAAACTTAGCAGGCATATTACCACCCATAGGACGGCAGTTAACTTCAATCAATACCGGACCATTTTCATCTACCATATACTCCCCATGGACAGGACCGTATTCAATTTCCAATGCATCGGCCACATCATAAGCATATTCTACTAAATCAGCATCACCAAGGCCCAAATCATTGACTGATTCCATATAATCGTAGATATGTCCTCCTTCAGGAGTGTTTATCTTATGGTACTTCCATATACTTGTGACACGATGAACACCTTCACAGGAAACCGTGTTTACAATATATTCATCTCCTTTTATGAGCTCCTGAATAACATATTCTGTATTCTTCTCACCATATAAATTGACCTGTTTAAACAAATCCTCAAGATTGTCAATCATTTCCTGCTTGTTTGAACAAAATCTAACACCTACAGAACCTGCGCTGTATGCCGGCTTTACAACCACTTCCGAAAAATTTTCCTCATCATAATACCTGATTGCTTCTTCAACAGATTTGACTACACCGCCTCGAATATGTCTCAGATTGTTTTCAGCAAGTTTTTCCTGCATTTTATGCTTTAATGTCATGGATTCAATGTTTTCAACCGGATTGCCTTTGAGATTTAAATCGCTGGCCAATTTGGTTGCTAAAATAACGCCTTTTTCTGAACCTGGAACGACAAGTTCCGGATTATAGCCTTTAATCATCTCAAGAGTATCTTCATATGACCCCTTTTCATAGATTAAATCAAAATCCTCTTCGACATCTTCAAGGGATCCTAACACCATATCATTGTATATTTTGGCGCCCTCACTTCCGTCATTCTTCAAAATCAAAACGACAGGATGAAAATTTCTATTAACAATATCTTGTATAAAATTAATTCCTGTAGAACCACATTCTACTATGACAATATTTCTCATTTTACCTCCAAACATTAATTTTAAGTTTATAATTAAATTTATTAAAATTCAATCAAATAAATCTATCAGTTCAAAAAAATCATCAATGACTTTTATCGGATAATCGTTTTGCATATCCTTTTCAAGGCCATAACCCCAGGTTACCAAAACACAGTCAATTCCTGCATTTTTTGCAGTTAAAATATCAGTTATTGAGTCTCCGATATAGACTGCCTCATCCAAACTGACACCTGCCTTTTTAACTAGGTTATTAACACCATAAGGATCAGGTTTTGAAGGGTAAGAATCATTATGACCTTCAATTCCAATAAAATCAATATCTTTAAAGTTCTTTTCAACCAGTTCCTCCAGCGAATAGGTCAGTCTATTTGAGTTTATAGCAAGCAATATGCCTTTTTCCTGCAATTTGTATAGAATCTGTGATGCATCAGGAAATGGAACAGTCAGATTCTTTGGAGAGGAATTGTAAAAACCCAGATATGTCTCCTTGACCTTTTCAATATTTTCAGGTGAAGCATTATCCCCAAGAACTAAAGATGTAATCTCATCAATGTTTCCGCCCAGGCATGGAATGTACTCGTCACGGGTCAGCGTTGGAAATCCGTACATCTCCAAGGTCCTGTTATAGCATAGCACCACATCGCAAATCGAATCAAAAAGTGTTCCGTCAAAGTCAAAAATTGCTAACTTCTTCATAGTTTAATATATGTTTTTCACCAATTATATATTCAACATCGAATAAAGATATGACTAACGGTGATTTTATGATTTTAAACAGAAAAAATTTAATCATTTTTTTAATATTGGTCGGCGCTTTGGCTGTTGTCGGTAGTGTTTACGCACAGGATTTATCCGACGGAGATAGCGTTAAAGCAACAAACACCATAAAAAAGGTTTCAGCCAAAAGCACAAAAAAGGTAACTGTAAAAATTTATAACTTCAAGCCAGGAGTATTATGGGGACCTAAGGCAGTAAAACTTAAAAATGGTGATGCAATAGTAGGTTACGTAACATATACCGGAAATTCCCAGTTTGACAAGGGAACCGGAGTTACCGCATGGTATATAGGAAACGGCCTCAACGGAGATATGGTTCCGCATCACACAAAGCTCATTAAAGCAAAATTCTATTTCAAAAACAGCAAAGGCAAAATTAAAACAAAAACCGTAACCGGCGCAAGCGGCCATATACAAACCAAACTCATAAACGGCTATACACCATACAAGGCCGTAGTATACTATCAAACCAAATAGGATTAAAACTCCCATCACCTTAAAAATTTTAATAAATGTTATATAGTAACTTCTACAAAAATTGAATTAACTAAATTTGAAAGAGGAATTATATGAACAAAAAAATATTAATTGCAATAGCATTGACAATATTTTTACTCATGAATACTGCAAGTGCAGGTTTGTTCGATATGAATAATAACAACACCGCCGCAATAAATAATGAAAATACCCTTGTTGTCGGAATATATCCTGTTTTTCCACCATTTGAATATCAAAACGATAATGGAACTTATGTAGGATTTGATATAGATTTGGCAAAGGAAGTCTGTAAGAGAAACAACTGGACATTTAAACAAGACATCATCATCGACTGGAACAGCAAGGAATTTGAAGTTAATTCAGGTGAAATCGACTGTATCTGGGGATCATTTACAATAGACGGCCGTGAAGACAAATATGAATTTACAGAACCTTACTTTAACAACGAACAGGTTGTTGTAGTCAAGTCCGATTCAAACATTTCCACATTATCTGATTTAAAGGGAAAAGATGTTGAAATTCAGGAAGGCAGTTCAGGAATAGATGGAATCAACAACAACACTACATTAAAAGAATCATTAAATAGCTTAATGCAGGTTAAGGACAACAATATTGCATTGATGGATCTTGAAAGTGGTGTCTGTGATGCGGTAGTGATGGATATCGGAATTGCAAATTACCACATCAACAACAAATATCATGACGACAAAATCCTAAACCAAAGTATTTCTTCAGAAAAGTATGGAGTCGGATTTAAAAAAGGAAATACCGAATTAAGAGATGCCGTTCAAAAGACTTTAGATGAAATGTTCAAGGACGGAACCGTAGAAAAGATAGCTCAAAACTATTCAGACTACAATCTCACAAACAATCTAATTAAACCAAATTAAAACCATACCATTTTATTTTATTTTATTTTATTTTACTTTAATTTTAAAAAAAGAAAATTAAGGTTGTAATTTTCCATAGAAGTATGATGCTGTAGCTCCTCCATCTACCAGGAAATCTGAACCTGTAATGAATGCACCCTTATCACTCATCATCAATTCTGCAACATTTGCTACCTCATCAGCTGTTCCTGGTCTTCCTGACGGACAATTTGCAAACATGTTTTTATAAAAGTCTCCTCTCGGACCGTTAAACTCATCTATAGCCAATGGAGTTACTATGATTCCAGGAGATATTGAGTTGATTCTTGCATTTCGCTCACCCCAGTTGCATGCCTCATACATCACCCTTTTTACATTGCATCTTTTAGCCAGTTGGTATGCATGCAATGTATCATCAATGTTTTCAGGCTGCAAAACTTCCAAATCAAGAAGTTCTTCTGTTGGTGTCATTGCAAGCTGCCTGTCAATTTCTGCTCCCAGCTGTTTCATTCTGTGTCCTGACTGTGAAGAAATTACAACACCACATCCGCCTTCCTTGATGACTTTTCCAACTTCCTCCATAAGAACTGCTGTTCCGTAGAGGTCCACTTTAAGGATTGTTTCAATCGGAGCCTGTGACGGTGAGACACCAGCAGCATTTATGAAGTATTTTATTTCTCCAAAACTTTGGGAAACTTCAATGATATTCCTAATTGACTGTCTAGAAGATATATCACATTCTACTGTTTCAACATCAAAACCTGCTTCAATCATTATTTTGGATATTGTTTCAAGATTTTGAGGGCTTTTATCTCCAAGCATTATTTTCTTACCATGCCCTATTCTTCTGGCGATTGCCATTCCGATTTGACCTGCCCCTGTTAACAACAAAACATCTTTCATAATTATCACTAAAAATTAATTTGAAAAAACCAGTATATAAAATTGTTGATTATTGCAACATTTTATCTGAATTGCCAAGATTACGTATGAGATTGATAAGAGAAATGACGCCTACCAATGCAGTAAAACTTTCAATCGCTGCAGATGAAAAGTCCAATATGGCCAGGAAATAAACCACATATATTGCACTGTTAATAATAAAGCTTGATTTTATGGATTTGATTGTTTTTAGATAGTAATTGGACAGGGAAAGTTGAATGATAGCAATTATAGGCAGCAGCCCTACAAAACCAAGAGTGTTTACCAAAAGTCCCAAAACAACTGAAATAACAATGAAAAACATTGTCCAGTTAAAGGTCAGTCTGTCATAGTAAACCATAAGGTTTCTTGATGCGGCTATTGCCATGGTAACAACACCAGTCCACGAAAAGAAAAACACTGATGAAATTATTAAAATGAATGCATTAAGAAACTGGTAAAAATATGCTTTCTTTTCATCATTGACCCACATGCTCAAAACGATGAAAATTCCTGCAAACAAAGAAATTCCATTACCAATTATTATATTCAATGCCAAAGCCATAATAATAATTTAAAAATGAAAATATTTAATATTAACTAAAAAAAGATTAATTTGAAAGAGTTATGTTATTTATAAACTCCAACATTTCATTAACACAGATTGATTGCTGTTCCTGATAAGATATTTTAGCAACATTATCACCTTTCTGCGCCCCATAATTGGCGAACTGTTCATGGTTTCCCCCTTCAATGACAAATTCTGTCAAATTTTTCATCAATGGTTTTGCCTTATTGTAGGATTCCATATTGAGGATACCATCTTCAGACCCGTAAATTGATAAAACAGGTTTGTCTATTTCTTCTATAGGGTATGCAGCTATCAGTATAACCCCTTCAGTCTCATTTGATTTGGTTGCATAGGATGCCGCTGAAAGTCCACCCAGAGAATGGCCTGCCATGATATAATGGGAATAGTTTGTGGTGTCAATAATCTGGTCTGCACTGTCCTGGGCGAAGATAGCAAAATTCAAAGGCATCTGAACAATATAACAATCTACACCCTTACTGGCCAAATCGACAAACATAGGCAGATATGCCACATATTCATTTTTAGCACCAGGATAAAATATTAATGCAGTATCATTCCCATATCCGTCCAAAAATAATCCATTTGATGAATTTGTGACTGAAACGTTTTCAGTTCCTGCCAGCAGATCTGTTGCAGTCTTTTCAGCATGATTGTATTCTGTAAAGTAGAATACAGCATAAGCCAAAAGCAATAACAGAACAATTATTATAATGACCTTAATTTTCTTATTCATAGTTATCAACTTTATGAATAAAGATATATTATTTATTAGTTTATATACTTAACTGATTAA
>NZ_JAZQIJ010000082.1:0-1500 GCF_045541095.1 Methanobrevibacter sp. | reverse complement strand
TGAATAAACGACAGTTGCAGTGTAATTTCCAGGAGTCAAACCGGTTACTTCAAGACTTGCACTTCCATTAACCAAAACTTCCCTATATTCTTTATTATTGATGATAACAGACAAATTGCCTTTTGCATCATCATATAATTTAAGGGTTACTGTTAAGTTTTCAATGAATAAATTGTTATCGTCTAAAGTGATATTGACCATGGAAATGGAGAATCTGACTGATTTAGTGGCAGGTTCATAATTATTATCTCCAGTGTAGTTTATTAGAGCTTCATAATTGCCTGCGGCCAGATTTTTAAATTCAATGATGCAATTGCCCCTATTTAAAGTTTTGACTATTTTATCATCATTTATGGATACGGTAATATTGCCTGTTACATCATCAGGCAGATTAACACTGAATATGGCAGTGTTATTTTGTATTTCAATTGATAATGTGGTTTCATTAAATTTTATGGCTTTTTTAGGAACTTCCAAGTTAACTGTTTTGGAAGCCTTTTCATATCTGTTATCACCGCTGTAAGTGATTATGGCTGTGTAGTTGCCTGAATCCAAATCATTTATGATGACATCAGCACAACCATCAATTAAAGTACTGGAATATTCATTATATCCTACTGCCACGATTAACTTACCTGTTGCCCGACTATCCAAATTAACACTAACACTTGGTGAAGCACTAGGAGAAATGATAACCAGATTATCCCCATTCAACTCAACAGGAATCTTGGTTAATTTCAAATCAATGTTTTTAGTTGCACTTTCGTATTTGCTGTCACCTGAGTATGTGAGTGTTGCCGTGTAGTTACCTGCAGGCAAGTCATCAACAACGATTGTTGCTTTGCCGTTGGTGACTTTTTCTGTGTATTTTTTAGTGCCGACAGATAATGTCACATTACCGGCAGCATCATCCGGGATTGTGAGTGAGATTGTAGCGATAACATTTTCAGTAGTTATTTGTTCGTTTAATGTTATGTTGAATTTAGGAACAGATACTGAGAATGTGCGGTTTGCACTATTATATACACTATCTCCTGAATAAGTAACAATTGCTTCCCAATCACCAGGATTTAAATTATCAATAATGATACTGGCTTTACCGTTGACTAAAACTTTTGAGTAGGTTTTATCATTGATTTTAACTGTTAAGTTACCTTTTGCATTATTTAAATTGAAGCTGAAAGTTCTGTTTCCATCGAATTGGATGTTGTTTGCAACATCATCAGTTGATCTGACAACAAAAGTCTTGATTGCAGTGGTTGGAGTGAATCTCATATCACCTGAGTATGATACGTCAACATCATAATATCCAATGTCCAGACCGGAAATTGTTTTAGTGATTTTACCGTCCTCTGCATTTGCAGTTATTTTCTCACCATTGACATTGCATGTAACTGTTCCTGTTGCCTGATTGTCCCAGGTAATGGTTACAGCTGCGGTTTGGCCTTTGACAATATCATCAACTTGAATTTTTAAATTTGGTTCTTTTAAAGGAGCATA
>NZ_JAZQIJ010000081.1:0-6041 GCF_045541095.1 Methanobrevibacter sp. | reverse complement strand
AAGTTTAAAAAAGCAAAACATTAACATTTTTGTCTGAACCCATGGGACGAGGGAGATAGCCTAGGATAATATCAAATAACCAACGATATATAATAAAAAACCTAGGAATCCTCAACTTCAATAAGTTGAGGTAGTTCAAATGATTTTTCACAAATGTAAAAATAGGTGAAAAATTAATGAGTCAGTATGAACGTTGGGATTCTCCTTTGGCATTTCTCTTGACCATGATAGGTGCCGCTGTTGGATTGGGTAATATCTGGCGTTACAGCTATGTGGTCTATTCAAATGGTGGAGGAGCATTTTTTATCCCTTATCTTTTTGCAATTTTTGTCATGGGAATTCCATTTTTGATTTTGGAGTACGGTATAGGTTATACTTCAAGGATTCGTTTTCCAATATTTTAAAGAAGATTAATCCTAAATTTGAATTCATCTCATGGTTGATTATTTAATGCCTATTTACACTGATTATTTATTATATGGTCATTTTGGCATGGGATTTGGTTTATCTGGGTTCAAGTTTTAGTTTCAACTGGGGAGCAGACACTTCACTTTACTTTACCAAAACCGTAGGTGGAAGTTCAAACCTCTCAAACATGACTTCATTTCTGCTTCCGACAACATTGGGATTGCTTGTCATTTGGTTTACCGTGTGGTTTATTTCCCACAGGGGTGTGAACAGAGGAGTCGGAAAGTCTGCAAAGATTTTAGTTCCTATCCTTTTCATTATAATGGCGTTCATCAATGTTTATGCTCTCACACTTCCTGGAGCGGGCATAGGTATAGATGCTCTGATACATCCCGACTGGAGCATGCTTCTTAATGTAAACGTGTGGATTGCAGCATTTTCACAGATTCTTTTTTCCTTGAGTATGGGTCAGGCAATTGTTGTCATATTGGCGAGCTACCTTCCTGAAAAATCCAAGCTGGCAGATAATGTTCTTCTCGTTGTAGCGCAAACTGCCTGTTTGAAGTGTTTACCGCATTCGGTGTGTTTTCAATATTGGGATATATGTCCCAGACTGTCGGAACCCCAATTACACAGCTGGTAAGTGAGGGAACAGGTCTTGTATTTGTTGTTTTCCCTAAAATTTTCACAGTTATGGGGCCTGTCGGTAGAATTATCGCACCTTTGCTTTTCATAGCTATCCTCTTAGCAGGAATTTCATCAGCTGTAGCTATGTTAGAGCCTATGGTCAATTCATCCTCAATCAAGTTGGGATGGTCACGTAAAAAAACCGTAACTGTTCTTTCAATAGTCGGATGCGCATTTTCCCTGCTGTTTACAACCGGAATCAGCAGTTACCTTGTAGGGGTTGTTGACTCATTCGTCAACCAATTCGGAATTCTCATTCTCGTTGCGGCACAGTGCATCATTTTCACATGGGTATTCGATGTTGATTCCATAATACCTGTGTTAAATGAGAACAACCGTTTCAAGGTCGGAAAAACCTGGAAATTCATCATCAAATACGTTTTGCCAGTGGTTATAATTGTCATGTGGGTTTTTGGAGTATATGATCTGTTTCAGGCATCATCAATATTCGAATTGACAGTATATGCCATAATCCTGGTTATGGTATTGGTATTTGCAATGGTTTTTACAAAAATCAATCCTTCAAATCATGACTGATAATTTTTCATATTTCTTTTGAAATGCTATCATTTTTTATATTATTTTTCACAAAATTAATTACTAGGTGAAAAAATATGTCTCATGAAAATCAGTGGGATTCGTCTTTAACTTTTATTTTGGCAATGATTGGTGCTGCCGTCGGATTGGGTAACATTTGGCGTTACAGCTATGTACTCTACTCAAACGGTGGCGGAGCATTTTTTATCCCATATCTGTTTGCTATTTTTGTAATGGGGATTCCATTTCTGATTTTGGAGTATGGAATAGGATTCAGTTTCAAGGATTCCTTTTCAAACATCGTTAAAAGTATCAATCCGAAATTTGAGTATATTTCATGGATACTGGTAATCCTAGTTTTTATAGTTGTTATCTATTACGTGGTCATTTTGGGATGGGATCTGGTATATCTTATCTCCAGTTTCACTTTCAACTGGGGTACAAACACCGCTAATTATTTTGTTCAAGGCGTTGGAGGAAGTTCCAATCTGTCAAACATGAACAGTTTTCTTATTCCAACAACAATAGCAGTGCTTTTCATGTGGATTTTTGTCTGGTACATTTCCCATAAGGGAGTAACAGAGGGAATAGGAAAAGTTTCAAAAGTATTCATGCCTTTGCTTTTCATATTCATGGGTTTAATTATTGTTTATGCATTCACACTTCCTGGTGCGGGAATAGGTATAAATGCTTTGATTCACCCGGACTGGAATATGCTTTTGAATGTCCAGGTCTGGCTTGCCGCATTTTCACAGATTATATTCTCTTTGAGTATGGGTCAGGCAATTGCTTTGACCTATGCAAGCTATCTGCCTAAAAATTCCAAACTCATAGACAACGTTTTGATTGTCGTTGCCACAAACTGTCTTTTTGAGGTTTTAACCGCATTTGGCGTATTTTCTATATTGGGATACATGTCTCATACCTCAGGAACACCAATCACTCAGCTTGTCACTGAGGGAACCAGTCTGATATTTGTTGTTTTCCCTAAGATATTCAATGTTATGGGTGTTTTCGGACGAATTATCGCTCCACTGCTTTTCTTGGCAATACTCTTTGCAGGTATCACTTCCGCTTTGGGATTTTTCGAGCCACTGGTAAATACAACTCTGCATAAATTCGGATGGTCACGTAAAAAAACAGTTACTGTACTTTCCATTGTAGGATGTGCATTTTCACTGATGTTTACAACCGGAATCAGCAGCTATATGGTTCAGATTGTTGACACATTTGTAAATGAATTCGGTATCCTGATTCTGATAGCGATTCAATGTATAATATTTACATGGTTCTATGACATTGATTCAGTATTGCCTGTATTGAATGAGAACGGAAGATTGAAAATCGGAAAAACCTGGAAGTTTATCATCAAATACTTCCTGCCACTGGCAATAGCTGTAATGTGGGTAATCGGAATATATCAGATAATTCTTAACATGCATTCATTTGAATTTATGGTGGATGCTGTAATAGTGGTTCTGGTTTTGATATTTGCAATATTATTCACTAAAATCAAAACCAATTTAGGTAAATCTGAATGATTTTATTAATTATAGTTTAGGAGAAATTTTATGGGTTTAGGTTCATTTTTCAAAAGAGGAAAAAAAGACAAAGAGGAAGTTGAAGAGTGCCACATTGACATTAACACAGATGAATGTGACGCATGTGAAAAATGCATCATCGCTTGTCCGAACAATGTTTTGATGCTTGTTGAGAATTTATCAGCAGTCCGTGACGCCCAGGTATGTAAAAGATGCAGGGTGTGTGTTGCAATTTGTCCGAATGATTGCATCACAGTCAATTAATTTTTTTTCATTTTTTTAATCAATTATAATACTTTTTTCAATCTTATTTTTTTGAATATTTTATATACATAAAAAATTTTAAATATAAAAAAATGTATATAAAATATACAAGGTGTTTTTATGCTAGTTGAATTTTTAGGTGATTATCCGCAAATTAGAGTATTTGATTACTTGTTGATGAATCCTTTTGGAACTTATACAAAACAACAAATTGCAATAGGGTCTGAAATATCAAGAATAACTTTAAACAAATTCATCGATAATTTGATTAACAGAAATATATTAATAAAGAATTCCAACTCTAAATTTAGCTTAAATATCAAGTCTCCTTTAGTCATAGAATTAAATAAATTTTTAAATGAATTGAATAAGATTGAAATAGAAAATCAAATGAAAAATATTGATGAACCTTACGATGAACTTAGTGATGATGAATTGGATGAGGTATTTGATGAGAATGCTCCTGATGTAGATTTGAACAAATTAGAACAGGAATTAATCATGAAAGAAAATTATAAAATTACAATAGCAAATGAAGATGAAAATTTCAATATTAAGTATGATTATGTGGTGGGCTAATGGAAGAAAATAATGTGGTCGTTAAAAGAAAACATAAAATCAACCCGGATTCAGAGTTGATATATGCTTCAGCTGTTGGTGTTGGGGGAGATAGTGAGGAAATTCGCATCATTCTCTTTAATAAAAAAGTCATAAGTGAAAATGATGATTTAGAGATGATTAATGAGTCTAATTACCAGTTAATTTTAAATAAAAAAACAGCCAGAAATTTAGAAAAATTATTAAGGCAGTATTTGGATTGAATTTCAATGGGAAAAAAGAATTTTGATGAATTTAGATTGAGAATTCTATTTTTTTTGTATCGTGGCAACTATTGGCAATCTAGACACACTCCTATAGTCAATATTTGCAATAAGTTATCAGATATTCCCTGCAAATATATAAATAAAGTCTTAAAACAATTATACAAAGAGGAATACATTAGATTTAAAAACACTGCTCATGGAAAAGATGTCTTTTTAAATATTAAAATGAAAAAGTATATTGAAAATGAAATTAAAGATATGTTAAATGAATTAACGAAGTTTTAATTGATGTTTTCACGGATATTGTCAATGAAACTTCTATCTTCAAGTTTAATTATTTTTGTTACCTTATCTGATTTTTTAATTCTTATTGTGTCTCCGCCGAATACTTCAATGGCTTTTCCGTCATATAATGCATAGGATGTTGTGTTGTCTCTTAGTTCTGTTATTCTTATGTCTACAACGGAATCATCTGAAAGGATTACACTTCTGTTGAGTATTGTGTGTGGAGCTATCGGTGTCAATGTCAGAATATGCGCAGTCGGATCAACTATAGGTCCTCCGCATGACAGGTTGTATGCGGTTGAGCCTGTAGGAGTGCATAACATTATTCCGTCTGCAGTATATGAATTGATGAGTTTGCCGTTTACTATTGCATCAAATCTGACTACTCCAAACATGTTTTTAGAAATGGCTATTTCATTAAGTGCAGGAGGTATTTCAATTATTTCACCTGTTGATTTGATGATTTCACCTTCAAGCATCATTCTCTCTTCAATTTCATATTTTCCATTTGAAATATCATTCAATGCATTTTCGATGTTTTCAGGAGAAATTTCTGTGAGAAAACCCAATGTTCCGGTATTGATTCCAACAATAGGCTTTTCATCTGACATTCCGGCAGTCTTTAGAAATGTTCCATCTCCTCCGATTGAGATAATTAAATCTGATTGGGTGATGTCTTGTGTAATGTTGATGTTTAAATTATTTAAAATTGATTCGACTTCTTTTTTGGTTTTAAGGGAATCTGAATTTTTCTCATCAAAATTAATAAAAATGTTCATGAAAATACTTTGTACAATCTAGATTAAATATTTTATATAATTGCAGTGTTTTTTAAGTTAAAATAATAGGGCAAAGCATTAATAATTTTAATAGTTATTAAAAAAATAGCACGTTTAATTAATCATATTTTTAAAATATTTAATCATTTAGTAAAATATGATGTTATTGATTTGAGTAATACATCATTAAAAAATAAAAAAAGTAATTATAGGCTGATTTCATCAGCACCTATAACTTGTATAGTCATATCTTCAACAAATTCCCCAGTCTCTTCGCCGAAGTTAACGAAGTGAGGTGAAGCCATATGTTTTTTAAGGTCTTCAATAGTTTTCCATTTTTCAACAAATGTTAATGTAGTATCATCTAGAGATTTTAAAAGTTGATAATCAATGTTTCCTTCTTCTTGTAAGGTTTCATCAATTAATTCTTTTGAAACTTCTATAATGCTATCAAAACAACCTTCTTTAGGTTTGATTTTTGCTAAAACAACTATGAAATCCATAATCTAACTCCTAATATTTGTTAAAAAATAGTTTAAATTTCATAATACTTAATGTTTGCCTTATGTAAATTATTTTTGATATTTAAAAAGAGCTATAAAAAAAGTTAGAATCAAAAGATTCTAAATCGTTTCACATTGAACTACCTCAACTTATTGAAGTTGAGGATTCCTAGGTTTTTTATTATATATCGTTGGTTATTTGATATTATCCTA
>NZ_JAZQIJ010000080.1:0-3001 GCF_045541095.1 Methanobrevibacter sp. | reverse complement strand
CTTGGCAGTCTTTTTAACAGTGACTTTACTTGCAGTCAATACCTGTTTTACTGTAACTGTATTCTTATAGCTTTTGCCATTGAATATAGTTGTCATTGTGTACTTTTTAGGAACATCAGTTATCTTGATTTTTGCAATTCCCTTTTCATCCGTTTTAACAGATGAGGTTTTGCCGTTAATTACAAATATAACTGACTCTCCACTTAGTGCCACTTTACCATCGCTGGAAACCACTTTTACAGTAAAATAAGATCCACCATCATAATCTACCTTAATGTTTTTGTTTTCTGTAATCATACAGTCATGCGGATCCAACATTACAGTGGCATTGTTTTGATATGTCTGATTGCCATAAACGGTTGTAATGACGTAAGTTCCCGGAACCTCATTAATTTCCAATTTTGCAATACCATCATTGTCAGTTGTTGCATTGATTGTCTTTCCATTGACTGTAAACACAACAAATGCCCCTGCAATGGCATGACCATCATCAGTTGCAACCCTCACAGTGAAGAAAGATTCATCACCATAATTCACTGACAGGTCTTTATTGTCAATTATTCTGGAATCATCAGCCACAGTATAGACCTTCAGACAAACTGTCTTGTTTTCTAAAGTGATATCCCTCCATACGTTGCCGTCTGCACTTACAAATGACATTCCAGGAATATAATGATTTCTTGAGTATGCTTCATAAGGAAGATTATTATTTTTAAATACAACTTTAAACTTGTCTGATTTTTTAATAGGAACATAACTGCTTAAGACAATTGTTCTGTATCCTGCAAACTCGCTTATGCCACTTTGTGAGTGTATCAACTTATTGTTCACGTAAATGTCAAAGGAATAATCGATGCCTGACTGGTTGAAGTATGTTCCAACACCTGCAATCAAATCATCATATTCTGCAGTGAATTCATTGGAATATTGAGTGTAATTGCCGTCAAAATCATATAAACCAGATAAATCAGTCTGATAATTGACATGATAATCAATTGCATTAGTGAAAATGCAGGCTGTGAAAGGATAAATAATGCCAGTATCTGAGTCATTTGTGAATAATGATTTTTCATAGTATGATAAGTAGAAATATCCTTCATCTCCCCATTCACTTCCCCAGCTGTTTTTAACAATCCATGCACCATCCCCCGGAGGGGTAATTAGGAAGTTATCCGCAGAGTAGTTATCATCCCATCCGATGATGGCAACTCCATGGGTTGGCGCAAGTGATTCATTAGTATACTGTGCGGAAGTATTTTCATTGAAATATGGTTCCTCCTCACTGCATGCATAAACAATTGAAACTGCACCATAATTTAAAATTGCTTTTTTAACGTCCACTATATAATCGGCTGAATTCGGCATTATGAAGTAAGCATCCTGAAGACGTATCTTATTCACACTATCAACAAAACGTGATAATTTTCCAATCTCATCATATTCATCATCTTTTTCACCAACACTCAGCCAGCTGACCACATTAGCCAAAGCCATATAATAAAGGCCTCCTTCATCATTGTACAAATCTCCAAAATCTGAATATCTTATTTGGAGATTTTGCATA
Source organism: Methanobrevibacter sp. (assembly GCF_045541095.1). Lineage (GTDB taxonomy): Archaea > Methanobacteriota > Methanobacteria > Methanobacteriales > Methanobacteriaceae > Methanocatella. The sequence goes on along the minus strand of NZ_JAZQIJ010000080.1, from coordinate 1,437 downwards.
TAATTTTCGGAAATATCATATCTGATGCCTGTTGCTTTTAAAAGAGCAGTTTCCAATGTTTCTCCAAAAGAAAATGCCCAGCATGAGCCCATTCTGCCCTGATTTTTAACAGGAGTAATCCATCCCCAATCACGTAAATCAAACCTAGAAGGAAGACTGGTAACATTGATTGTATTGTTGATTAATGTCAGATTCAATCCAGAACATGCAAAAGATAGGGGAGCATAAAATGACTGATTGGTGATTACGCTGTCATTATTATACTCATTACTGTTGAGATTACACTGGTTTTTGTCAAAATCTGTGAAAATCGCATTTGTATTGTTTGCAAACAGACAGTTGGTGATATTATACCATGAATCACAGGAATATACTGCATTTCCCAGAAATGCAGAGTTATTTATGAATTCTGATTTGGTTAATGTCATATTGCTCATATCACAATATACTGCACCTCCACAACTGGTGGAATCCTCATCAAATAATTCATTTGAATCAAAAATAGAATTATCAATTGTACTATTGGTAAATGAGATATAAACTGCGCCTCCAACATGAGCTTTATTGTTTGTGAAGTTGGAACTGTTCAAGATTAAATTACCTCCCAATTGAATATATGCTCCACCAATCATAGATGAAGCATTGTTAAACACACAATCAACTAGGGTTGCATTGCATGATTCAATTCCATAATCCACATGTATGGCGCCTGCATTTTTAAATGATTTGGTGTTTACAAATTTACAGCCTTTTATATAAGAGTTACTTGACCCTCTTATGGCAATTGCTCCTGCAGATTTCTCAGCTGTAAGATTAACAAATCTGGAATTTGTAATTGAAATTTCACAATATTCCGAATACAGTGCTGAGGCATAAACAGAGGATATGTTTATGAAATCTGAATTATCTATATTAACTGTGGAACTAAAAGCAAAAATTTGACCATATTTACATGACTTGTTTGAAGTGACAGATGAGTTGCAGATATTTAATACGGCATTACTTGAATATATTGATTCATCAGCAGAATTGTCAATAAAACGAGAATTAATACAATTAAGTACATTATCATAATATTTAATTGCTCCACCATAATGAGCATTATTGCTAATGAAAGTTGTGTTATTTAATGTCAATAGTCCATCAGCCCATATTGCTCCACCAGAATAGGCATTATTGCTTATAAAAGTTACATTGTTCAATGTAATCTGTCCGGTTGAATATATTGCACCCCCATTAGTGGCATTACCATTGATGAAAACAAGATTTTTTATTGTCACATTGTTTCCAGTAATGTTGAATATTCCGGATTGTCTGTTTCCATCGAGAATATGATTGTTCCCGTTTATTGTGAAATTGCTTTTCTCAATTATGACTGGACCATCATCACTTTGGTTGTTGAATCGGTAGTCATATTCTACTTCAAATGTATTTTCT
>NZ_JAZQIJ010000079.1:0-4232 GCF_045541095.1 Methanobrevibacter sp. | reverse complement strand
TGATCCAAGTCATACATGCAATTACTGTAGAGAATCAGGACATTTGATTTATGCATGTCCTATGAAGAAAAATAAGACTGTTAAAATGATTTGGATTCCAAAAGGAACCACCCCTAACCAAAAGGGACCCAAGAAGGTATGGGTACCAAAATCCTCATCTTGATTCTGTTTTGTAGGAACTAAGGGAACATGGGGAGTGGTTTTTGGATAGTGCTTGTTCAAGACACATGACCGGAGACGGCACTCTTTTTTCAAGCCTTACCAAAACTAAAGGAGGAAAAGTGACTTTTGGGGACAACTCAAAAGGGAAAATTGTTGGAATTGGTAACATTGGAGGTATGTCTTCACCCTCCATTGAAAATGTATTTCTTGTTGATAGTCTTAAACATAACTTGCTTAGTATAAGTCAATTATGTGACAAAGGCTATAAAATCATTTTTGATCATACATGTTGCTTAATACTTGAAAATGATAAAATTATCTTTATCGGTAATAGAATTGGAAACATCTATAAAATCAAAATAGATACATGTATGAGTATTGAAAGTTGTCTTGTTGCTAGTATAAATGATAGTTTTCTATGGCATAGAAGACTAGGTCACATAAGCATGGACATCCTTTCAAAATTAGCTAAAAATGATTTAGTTAAAGGTCTTCCTCATATTGCATATATAAAGGAAAAGCTATGTGACGCTTGCCAAATGGGTAAACAAGTTAAAACGTCTTTTAAAAGTAAGAATCACATATCAACCGAAAGACCTTTAGAATTACTTCATATAGATCTATTTGGACCAACTAGAACAAGAAGTTTAAGTGGTAATAGATATGTGTTTGTAATCGTTGATGACTTTACTAGGTATACATGGGTTATATTTTTGAAATCAAAAGATGAAACCATTTATGAATTTGTAAAGTTTTCAAAGAAAATCGAAAACGAGAAAGGATTTTCTATAATAAACATAAGGAGCGATCAGGTGGTGAATTCATAAGTGATTTATTTGAAACGTTTTGTGAAGAAAAAGGATACCACCACAATTTTTCAATGCCTAGAACTCCCCAACAAAATGGGGTTGTGGAAAGGAAAAATCGGTCTCTTCAAGAAATGGCAAGAACAATGATAAATGAATTTAACACCCCGAAATATTTTTGGGCGGAAGCTGTAAACACTTCTTGCTATGTTTTAAACCGTGTTACTTTGAGACCTGAGTTGAAAAAGACTCCTTATGAGCTTTGGAAAGGGAGGAAGCCCAACATCTCTTATTTTAAAGTCTTTGGTTCAAAATGTTTTATTCTAAACACTAAAGACAACCTTGATAAATTTGATTCAAAATCCGATGTTGGAATTTTTCTTGGATACTCCTCCTCTAGCAAGGCTTACAGAGTATACAATAATAGAACACTTTGTCTTGAGGAATCCATGCATGTCGCTTTTGAGGAAACTCAAAATGACAAAATTGTTGAGATTCTAGATGACTTAAATGAAAGTGTTCAAAATTTGAATCTTAATGATAAAAACCCAAAGGAGTCATCAAATGAAGACATGAACAAGGACCAACCAAGCTCAAGCGATCAACAAGAGTTGGTAAGTACCTCCTTTGAGCCGCCAAAGGAGCTAAGGTATGTAAGTTCTCATCCTCCAGATTTAATTATTGGTAATCCTTTTGAGGGAACTAAAACTAGAGCATCCCTTAGAAACATTAGTGGGCATTATGCATTTGTTTCTCAAATAGAACCTAAAACCTTTCTTGAAGCCGAAAATGATGAAAAATGGATTTTAGCCATGCAAGATGAGCTAAATCAGTTTGAGAGAAATGATGTTTGGGAACTAGTCCCTAGGCCAAAAGATTTATCAATAATTGGTACTAAATGGGTCTTTAGAAACAAAATTGATGAACATGGGACTATTGTTAGAAACAAAGCAAGACTAGTTGCTAAAGGTTATAATCAAGAAGAAGGAATAAATTATGAAGAAACCTTTGCACCAGTGGCTAGACTTGAATCTATAAGAATGCTATTAGCCTATGCATGTCATGCCAATTTTACGCTCTTCCAAATGGATGTTAAAAGTGCATTTTTAAATGGCTTTATAATGGAAGAAGTATATGTTGAACAACCTCAAGGCTTTGAAAATTTTGAATTTCCTAATCATGTTTTTAAACTCAAAAAGGCCTTGTATGGTTTAAAACAAGCACCTAGGGCATGGTATGATAGATTAAAAACATTTCTTATTGAAAATGATTTTAACATTGGCAAAATTGACACCACCCTTTTTACGAAAAGAAAAGGAAAAGATATCCTTATTGTACAAATCTATGTTGATGATATAATTTTTGGTGCTACTAACGAATCTCTGTGTAAGGAATTTGCAAAATGCATGCAAGAGGAATTTGAAATGAGCATGATGGGAGAATTAAATTTCTTCCTTGGATTGCAAATTAAGCAAACAAGAGATGGCATCTTCATCAACCAAAGCAAGTACACCAAGGATCTTCTGAAAAGATTTGGGATGGAACATGTCAAAGATGCCGACACACCCATGGGGACATCTATTAAGCTTGATATGGACGAAAAAGGTAAAACCGTAGACATCACCAAATATCGAGGTATGATCGGTTCTCTTTTATATTTAACCGCAAGTAGACCCGATATTATGTTTAGTGTATGTTTATGTGCACGATTTCAAGCATGTCCAAAAGAATCCCATGTTAGTGCAGTAAAAAGAATTTTTCGTTACTTGCATGGTACAATTGATTTAGGGTTGTGGTATCCGAAGGGAAGTGAAATGAGTTTAATCAGTTATTCGGATGCAGATTTTGCGGGTTGTAAAATTGATAGGAAAAGTACTAGTGGAACTTGTCATTTTCTAGGATCATCACTAGTATCATGGGCGAGTAAGAAACAAAACTCGGTAGCCCTATCAACAACTGAAGCAGAATATATTGCGGCGGGGAGTTGCTGTGCACAAGTACTATGGATGAAACAAACTCTAGAGGATTATAGACTTAAGTTTGAAAATACTCCGATTAAATGTGATAATACAAGTGCAATTTGCCTATCTAAAAATCCTATTCAACACTCTCGTACAAAACACATAGAAGTAAGACATCACTTCTTAAGGGATCATATTGCAAAAGGAGATATTGTACTTGAGTTTATAGGTACAGAACATCAACTTGCAGATATTTTTACAAAACCCTTAGGAAAAGATCGCTTTTCCGAAATAAGAAGGAACCTAGGGTTTATCCATACAAATGATGTTTGAATTATGTATACATCAATGGTTATAAGTTGGATTTATTTGATGTTAAAATGTATACACTTGAAGCATAAGAAATTTGTTCAAAACAAATTTTAGGGAGTTTAAAAATTCTGGGATGAACCGGTCGACCGGTTCATCAAGAGCAAGCCCAACCAGTCGATCGGTTGAGGCAGAAAAACAAAGGATGGCTACTGGAATTTTTTGAAATTTCGGAGGAAAATGTTTCTGAAAATGATTTTTGGACATAAAGGGTATTTTGAAGTTTAAATCAAGATTTTAAAGTCAAAGTGCAAAAATTTCCATTTTTGCATGGACCGGTCGACCGGTTCATGCATCTGGATCAACCGGTCGACCGGTTGAGCCAGAGGAACAGTAGCCTTGGCTACTGCCGAAAATTAGCACTTTTAGCCCCTTGATTTCTTTGCCTTTTGGACATAATTTTTACATGAAAAGGCTACATTTTGAGTGCAAAGAAAAGTTCAAAAGAGAAATTTGGAAAATTCTCATCTTGGGAGTAAACCGGTCGACCGGTTGAAATTATCCCAAGGAAACCGGTCGACCGGTTGATCGATAGTTTAAATACTATCCAGAGTTTCAGAAAACAGTAAACGGGAGAAAATCAAAATTTTCGAAAACCCTAACTCAAATCCTCTCAAAATCAAAACACCCAAAGCCTAATTGAAGTCAATGGCACCCAAGAAACGCTTGAGGAGGACTGAATCAAGGAGCAAACGAGCCAATGGATCGTACTTCCTCATCAGGTGACAATGTTCAAAGATTTTTAAGTAATTTCTCAAATAGAGCTATTTGTGTAGAAAGAGGTTTAGGCAATGATTTGTCTGCTTTAGGCATAGATACTCTATTTGTTGAAATTGGTTGGTACTCATTATATGAATATAAGAAACCTACATACCCTAAGTTGATGAGGATGTTCTTTGCTAATATGAGGGTTAATGTAGAACCAAGAATAATG
>NZ_JAZQIJ010000078.1:0-2036 GCF_045541095.1 Methanobrevibacter sp. | reverse complement strand
TTTCTATTTTTTCTTAAATATTTTCATTTCAATTTTATTAAGTTAAATTATTTTCTAATGGTTCCACCAATTCCTTCAATGAATTCTTCAACATAATCTTTTTCTTCCCTTTCGAATACTGTGTAATGGAATGTATAGCTTGTTTGAGAATCGTCAATTTGTTCTCCATTATAAACATCAATGAGTTCTACATCAATGACAGGCTCAATATTCCTAAACATCTCAAGCAAATATTTCTCATCACATTTTGAAGGAAGTAGTACTGACAGATTAAAATTCTCCAGTTGTAGGTTATCCTTTTTCCATTCAAAGACCTCATTTTCAGACATTATGTCTACATTAGAAAGCTTAAAGCAAATTTCATCATTGTTCCCAGTTTCCAGTATTACATTCTTTGAACCGACTTCCTTCACAATTCCCATATGCACGTTTTCAGAGTGTTGGTGCTTTAATCCAACTTCCTTACCTATGGATTTTGCCAAGACATTTGATTTCTGGGTTAACATGCTTATTGCCTTGTCTGAGCGAGCCAAAGCATCTTCATGATCATCCAAATGCTTTGCTGATTCAACTATGGATTTGACAAAGTCGTCCTCTTTTCCTCCCTCAATCAAATTTGATAGGTATATGCTTTCCTTTATCAACGCTTCCCTTGCATTTGATGTTTCAAGGTTATTTTTTTGTATGGAATAGTAAAGATAAGGATTTTGATAAACCACACGACTGACCATATCCAGCATTATTGTGTAGACAGGGCTTGAAAAGTTTCTGGATTCCTTGACATTGATATTTAGCTTCCTTATTGTTGAAGCAAGGCTAATGTATGAAAAGTGAGTTAATCCTTGGACGATGCTCATATATTTGTCATGTTCATTCGGTGTTGTGATTACAACTTCACAATCGGTTTTATCTAAATAGTCCTTTACACGAGGCAACCACTTAGGGGACCTGTTTTCGATAGGGGTCAATATGATGATTTGCCTTTTGAGGGTAGGGACTCTTGGACCGAACATGGGGTGGCATGGCAATATCTCTGCATTTTCTGGAGCATATTTCTTTAAGGCTTCTGCTGGTTCAGTCTTTACACTTGTCACATCCATCAGTAATGACCCTTCAGGGGCATGTGGAGCCACTTCCCTTATGGTTTCCACCATATGCTCTATAGGTACGCTGAAGACAATGATATCTGCATCCTTTATCGCTTCAATGTTATTGTTGCTGTATTCAACACCTATTTCCTCTGCAACTGGTTTTCCAGAGCTTTCGTCACGGCTTGTTATGCGTATGTTGAAGTCATTTTTCAGGTGTTCCGCAAACCACTTGCCTAAACCGCGTGTACCTCCAATGATTGTCATATTGCTTTTATCGTTATGTGTCATATTCGCTCCCCATTATTCATCATGCTATTATTGTAATATCAAATGGTTTTTCATTAAAACTTTCCAATCCTATTTTTATTAAATTATATATTAATCCTTTTTGATAATTTATTTATAACTTTTCATAACTTTTTAATCTATTTTTTTATTCGATCTGTAAAATTTCCTTATACATTTCCTTCAATTCATTTTTAGCATGTTCTGAATAGTGTTCGTTATCCTTATCGTTTTCTATTGCAAAGAGCAGCAATTCATAAAAGACCTTATTGAATGACCTGCCTTTTTCTGTTAGGAAATATTCTGTATTCTTAGGCTCTTCCTCATCAATTTTCTTATAGATTAAACCATTTGTTTCCATTGTTTTAAGGCATCTGGATAATGATTTGTTATCCAGTGTTTTTCTATTGGTTTGAAATTCATTGAAATGACTTTTTCCTAAAAACAAGTCTCTCAATATATGCAGTGTCCATTTGTTGCTGAGATATTTCACTGCATCTTCAACAGGATTTCGTTCATACTTCTTTTCATAATATTTCAGTTTTCTCTCATCCATATTTAAATATTGGTTTTTAAATGCTAATAAGTTTTCCATATGAAGTTATAAAATCAAACATGCATTATTTTAAACGAATCGGATTGGAAAATCATTTATTTTAA
>NZ_JAZQIJ010000077.1:0-9094 GCF_045541095.1 Methanobrevibacter sp. | reverse complement strand
ATTCACACCATTTTCCTAGTTTTTTAAAATTTATTATCCTAGTTTGAGAGAGTGCTCTCTCAGATAGTATAGTATATGTTGGGACATGTATAATTATTGTTCGTTTTCATACGAACAACTTTCTACTTAATACATAGGTTCTCAAGGTATATAAAATGTTCGTCTTGCATCGAACATTATTAATATACTCTGAAATTTATTATATATTTAATATTAAAAATCAATAATCCGAGAGCATTTGATAAGTAATGTTAGAAGAACACATCCAAGGAACTCTGCTTGGACTTGTCACTTTCAAACAATGACTTGATACCGAACTCCTGAATTTCCAAACGTTGTCTCAAGTAAGGAGAAATTGGATATCTGTCAATAAGCTCCTGCGAAATTTCAAGATACTTTGTAACCGAACCCTTTGAAACTGAAAGGATTAGGTTTCCTCCGCACTTACCGCATTTTCCTGTAAGAGGCATCCTTCTGTATTTTGATCCGCACTTGGTACATCTGACCTTCTGTTTGGAAAACGCTCTTGAATTTCCCATAATGTCCGGCAGGAAATGAGAGGACAAGACCTTTTCAACAACTCCACGTTGGTCAACGGCCCTTATGGTTTCTGCAAGGGCAATCTGTGCTTCAACCTTTTCCCTCATTGAAGGCAAGGTCTTGTAAAGACAGATTGTCGGACCCGCATGGATATTTGATGTGTGATGGGAAAACATCAGTCCTTCATACTGCTTAGGAGTCCCCAAATGCATTTCAACATTGTCAATGTACTCCAAAACCTCAGCAGGCTTCAGTGGACTGTAGGTCTTTTCATAAAATTCCACAGGGAACCTTTCAAATATGTCCAGGTTGTGGGATTCGTCGTCTATCTCTTCCGGATCGATTCTGGTAGATAAAACTAAAGGAGCATCCATACTGCCTCCCCTAGTATTCGGTAAGTATGATTTTGAAAAGTTAAGGATTGCATCCAATAGTAGCATTATCGCATCTTCATCACTGTCACAGTTTCTACGTTTTGCTGAATGGAAATAAGGGTGAGCATAACATCCTAATGCCTTTGTAAAGCCCACTATCCTTCCAAGAACTCCTGCGGATGTGTGCGGTGCAAGGCCGGCTACAAGATGGCCAATCAGGTCACTTTTTTCCTTGACATTGTAGAATGGATCCATTCCATAAAACCTTGTCAGCTCGTCATCGATAAACTGTGCTGTTCTTAAAAGGTATTCTCCACAGTTGTCTGAAATAACAACGTCCTGAACTCTAAGTTCAACAATTTGATCTTCATTTTCAATTGGATTTCCATAGCAGTCCTTTTCATAACCCATTTCCTTGAGTTTTTCAACTGTAACTCCAATCTCCTTTGGAATGAAGTGTGTCAGCGGCAAATCTGTAGAGTCGTGACGTATGGTTCCGTCCTTGAATGTGAAAACTTCATTTTTTGCCCTGAGTATTCCTTTCTCAAGAGGTTCGGCCAATTTGGACTCTGAAATCATACCGACAACGCCCTTGACCTCATCCACTCTTCTCACCTTGACGTTGTCTGATGCCCTCTTAAGCATAGATGCAAGCTGAATACTCTTTTGGCGTGGAGGAATGACATCTGTCGGGCTTCCACATTTCGGACATAGGGAATTGTTTGAACTTACTCCGCATTCCGGATTTGTACATTTTCTGCTTCCCAGCTCAACTCTGATACTTCCTTTTTTGGCAGCTGTAGCAATAAGTCTTCTAGAACCTCCATAGTTTCCAATAGGGAAAAGTCCATGTGGTGCGGGTCTCATCAGTCTTTCTTTGGATTTTTCAGGTCTTCCTACACGTGTACCGATGTATGCAGGGGCCTTGTTTTTGATTTCGATAGGTGAAACCTCATTCACGGCTTCGATTGTGCTATCCTTTTTAGGAAGTTTTTTTGATAGGGTTACCAAAAGCGCATAGGCATGGTCCTTATCGATTACAATTTTGCTGTCTCTCACGGTATGGGGAACTCCAATGACTTCCAACACCCTTTTCGGATATGATAAATCCAGTTTGATTCCCTCATCAGGTTTGAAAGTTGATTTGGATGCCATCAGCAAATCAATCAACGAATTCAAATCGTCAATGGTCACGTCGTTATAGCAGTATGTGTATTTTGGATGGAGTGGTATTCCGTAATCTTTAGAAAGTGTAAGCGCTTCAATTGATGTGAGATAGTCATGTTCCAGTCTGTCCAAATCCAAATCATTGTTGTCCTTGTCAAACTTGTCGCTTGCGGTCAAAAGCTGAATCCACCATTCTTCACACCATCCTGAAGGATATAACGGTTGGTTGTTTCTTAAAAATTCTCCGAATGCAACAAGCATGTCTCCAAGAAAGAGAATTTCAACAACGTCCTTTTTGACTTCACGGGCCTTTTTCACGCTGTCAAGTATCAATACATCGCCGTTTTTAAGTTTCACTGTAGGTCCTTCAATTGAATCTACAGGAACAACACAGTTACCTTTTCCGGGATATTCGATTTTAAGCTGTGTTCCGACTGCCAAAAATTCAAGAAGTGCCATTGTGGCCGGATGGACTCCCATTGTTGCAAGACCAGTATTTCTGGAACGCCCATATCTCAATCTGAAGGCTCCCTTTTCTGAAGGGTATCCAAGAATTGGCCTTCCTCCAATGATATCCTGAATGTATTTAGGTTCACTTACAATGTCGGAATCTCCGCTGTCATCTGTTGATTCTGCGGTTTTTGGCTTTGAGTATTCCTCAAGCCAGTCCCAGTCAAGGCCAAGCTTATGAGCAATCTTTTTGATTTTTTTGGATTTCTGGATAACACCCTCAACCATCGCAAGAAGGGCTCCTCCACGAATGTTGTTTGTCTCTACACGTTCCAGGTCCCTGTGGGATACCTCAACCTGGTCAGTCTGTTCTCCTGATACCTCTACTGGAATGTGATTGGCGGCAAATCTCACTTCTTCTGGTGTTGGTGAGTATTGAAGATTTGTAACTTCGGATTCGTAAAGTTCAACTTCCTCTACATATCTTTCAATTTCATCTTCAATCGGCTTGAATTCATCGATACCTATGGCCTGTCTGATTTTATCACCTAAAAGCACAGCTAGAGCTGCCGCTGTACCTCCCGCACTTCTGATAGGTCCTGCAAAATAAACTCCGATATATTTTGTTCCGTCAAAGTTGTCTTTGATTTTAACGTCGGAAATTCCTTCAAGGGGTGCGGCTACCACTCCTTCAGTCAGGATTGCAAGGGCTGTTCTTAAACCTTGGTCGCATCTCTGTTCCTGATCCCATCCGGCCTTTTCGCCTACGAGTTCAAATTTGGAGGAAGCGATTTCTGCAGCAATCTCAAAGGCTACGGATTCCCTGTCCATATCCTTTTCCAGTTCCTTGATTCTTTGTGCCACGCCTTCAGGACCAACAAGCCCTTCCACTCTTTCTGCTAAATCCTTTGCAAGTGGCACTTCACTTTCGGTTTCAACATCTAACCCTTTAGACCTCGCCTGATTGGCAATATCGTATAGGTGATGGGTTTCTTTTTCCAATCTTTCAAAATAATCCATGGTATCTCCACAAGTTATAAAACTAATTTCAGTATTTACATATTAGTTTTTCATGATATTAATAATATTTGTCGTGTGAAAAATCATCATTAACAATAGTTAAATAGGTTGTCAAATATAACTAAATAATCAGTAATAGGATGTCGAACTTTAATTATTATTGCTATTTTGGTGATTTTAATGTCAGATGAAAAACCAATAAATTCTATGATTGGGAAAAAACTTAGTTTAAATTTAGATAAAATCAAAAATAGAAAATCAGAAGAACAAAATAAACCTTCTGAAGAACCTGTTGTTGAAAAAGTTGTCGAAAAAGCAGAAGAAGTTTCTAAAGAACCTGTTGTTGAAGAGGTTGCTGAAGATGCTGCAGTTGAGGAAGTTCCCGAAGAGGTTGAGGAATCTGTAATTGAGGAAGTTGATGAGCCTGCTGTTGAAGAAGTTCCTGAAGAGGTTGAGGAATCTGTAATTGAGGAAGTCGGCGAACCTGTTGAAGAGATTGTCGAGAAAAAAGTTCCTGAAAAACCTGTTGAGAAAGCTCCTAAAAAACCTGCTTCCGAAAAAACCAGTGAAAAACGTGATTTCAAACAACAATCTGATGATTTGAAAAGAAAACTAAAAGAAAAAGATGAAAAATTATCAAATCAGTCAAATGAACTCAACTATTTAACAAACAAAATCATACCAAAACTCAAAAAGGAAAATGCTGAGTTAAACAAGGTTAAAGTTGAGTTAACCAATGCACTGGAAAAAACCACTAGAAAATATTTCGACCAACTTGATATTAATGCGGACTTAAGTAATCAGATAGGTAAACTTGGTGCTGAAGGTGCTGTCAATAAAGTAAGGGCAGATAAACTGGAAAACGAAGTTAACACTATCAAAGAGGAACTCGAAGCAAAAATTGAAGAGTTAAGAAATAAATTGGCTGCTGTTGACGTTGAAGAAATCGAAAACGAAAATGCAAGATTAACCAGTGAATTGGATGATGCTAAAGAAAAATTGTCCGAATCCAGAAAGGAAAATATCGATCTTTCAGAGGAAGTCGACAAGCTAAGATCTGAACTCATCGAATTGGGTAATTATAAGGAAGAAGTGGACAGTGTCAACAAAAAACAGATTGACGCATACAAAGAAGAAATTTCTTCACTTAAAACTAGCCTTAAAGTTAAAGAAAGCAGTTATGACAAATTATCCAATGAAACAAACAAAACCATTTCCGATTTAAGAAAACAAGTTTCAAAACTTGAAGCTGATTTGGAAAAAGAATCCAACAAAGGATTGTTCAATAGATTAAGATGATTAATTTCATCTAATTTATTCTTTTTTTTTAACATGACTCAAGATAATTATTTTATGGGCGAAGCCATTAAGGAGGCCGAAAAGTCTTTATTGGAAGGTGGAATTCCAATAGGTGCCGTTCTTGTAAAAGGTGATGAAATCATATCCCAAGGCCATAACAGGTTGATTCAAAACGGTTCTGCCGTTCTGCATGCTGAAATGGATGCAATTGAAAATGCAGGCCGTCTTGATTATGAGGATTATATCGAATGCACATTGTATACGACACTGTCTCCATGTCCTATGTGTTCCGGTGCAGTAATATTGTATAACATTCCAAAGGTGGTTATAGGCGAGAACACCACTCTGATGGGTGCTGAAAATCTGCTGGAATCAAATGACGTTGAAGTGGTAGTATTGAATGATTTGAGATGCAGGGATTTGTTTTTGAAATTCACTTCAAAAAATCCTGAAATCTGGCAAAGGGAACTTGCGAAAGTGGGAAACACTACAGAGGTTAAATAATGGAAATAATTGTAACTGATGAAAGAGATGAAAGATTTATAGAATTCTGCGCATCATTTGGATGTGAAATCAATGAGCCACAGGTGGTGTTGCTTTTAAACAGCTTTTCCAAAATTGTAGGATGTGCAAGCTTCAAGGTTTATGATGCCGATTCCGCTGAAATCACTACGCTATTTTTAAATTCATATGATGAGCGTGAAAAAATCGCTTACAAACTGATAAGGCAGCTCGAGAAGATAGCAATGGACTATGAATTCAAAAATGTTGTTGTCAGTTTCGATTCAAAAGAAGATATTTTGATAGAAATATTTGAAAAACTTGATTATCAGTTTGAAGATGAACTTTTAATGAAAAAAGACTTTAAAAGTTTAATTTAATTTAATTTTTCATCTTATTTTAAAAATAAAAAAGGTTAAAGATTAAGCTTCTTGTCTTAATCTTTTTACAACAAAGTCTTTGTCTAAGGAAAGCAGGAATGATGCTGCTCTTGGACCTTGTTTTTGACCTAAAATCATTTTATAGATTGCCTGGAATCCTTTTTGTGGTTTGAGGCCTTGGCCTTCCAGGATTTCATACATCGCATCATGCAGCGCTGCCGCATCATCAAATTCGGTTGTTTCCATCAAATCTGCGAGATCACTTAAGAATTTGGTTTGCTCATCAGTCAATGGCAATTTAGGAACTTTTTTAGTTTGCACTTGGAATTTCACGAATTTAGGTGCATATGTATCCAGCCAATATTTGACGTTGTCAACCCTTTCACGGTATTGCGCCATTTCCAAGTCGGTCAAATCGCCAAATTCCTTATCTTTGAAGCTTTTGGTCAGCTGGGAGTTCCTTTTAAGGATGTCAAATATTTTTTCAAGATCGTCTCCAGCAATCTGATAAGCATTAACCAGGAATCTGAACGGTGGTCTGAATGGAAGAGGTGCATCTGGAGTCATCTGCACGATTTCATAGATTTCCTTGAATTTTCTGCCTTCTTTTTCTGATGGTGCTTCCACTTCATCGTAGAACACTTTTTCAACTGTATCGAACTGATCGATAAAGTCTAAGAATGGCATTTTAGGTGAGAAATCCTTTGCTTTCATAGGTTTTGACCTGAACAGGTAGTAGTGAAGACTTTCAGCAGGTCCTATTTTCAACCATTCTTCAGGTGCAAAGAAAACACCATGGGATTTACTCATGGCTTCACCGTCAAGTGTAATCCATTCGTATGGCACTGGATACGGTGCAGGATAGTCAAATATCTCTTCGGAGATGACGCTACTTACATCGTATGATCCTCCACTTGCAGCATGGTCTTTTCCGAACGGTTCGCATGTGGTTCCGAATATTTTCCATCTTGCTGCCCATTCAACTCTCCAGGTAAGTTTACCGTTTCCGGATTTGATGTCCATTTCTCCTTCGTGGCCACATTCACATCTGTATTTTACAATGTCACCATCGTAATCATAAGCTTGTGTAGTGTTTACTCTGCCACATTCTTCACATATCGGGTTGTATGGCAACCAGTCATCCGCTAGCGGTTCTCTTCTGTATTGGTTGAATATTTCCTTGATTCTTTCAACCTTTTCAAATGAGGTTCTTATGTAATCGTCATAGACTCCGGACTTGTACATTTCAAAACCGGATTTTGTTTCCATTTCTATTCCGTAGTCATCCATCACTGAAAGTAACGGTTTTTCAAAGTGCTCTACAAAGTTTGCACAGCATCCGTCAGGACATGGAATCATTGAGTATGGCATTCCTAAGTATTTGTCATAGGATTCAGGTAAAGGGTATGGGACTTTTCTGAGAGGGTCGTGGTCATCTGCAATCCAGATGGTTTTTGCTTTCTTTCCTTTTTCTCTTAATTTCTTTCCAATCCCATTAGCTACAAATATGTCGCAAGAGTTTCCAATGTGTATTGAACCTGAAATGGAGGTTCCACTTGCAATGACATGTTCTTCTACATCCATTTTGCTTAATTCATCAGCTATGTTTTCAATCCAGTGTGTCATCTATATTCACCATTTTAATAAAAAGATTATCATAAAATCAGTATGCAATTATTTTTGTTTCTATTACTATAAAAAGATTAGTTTAAATATTATTTGACTGATAAAAAAAGAAAAAAAGTTGTGAGAAAATTTCTCACTTATTTAATTGTTATTGTTACTTTTTTGCTTGCGCTTTTGTATGTGTTATCTCCTGCAAATTTGATAACACTTTGGAACTTGCCCTTCTTGGTCAGCTTAATGCTGAATGTGGCTTTTCCTTTAGCGTTGATTTTTGCTGTATATGTTTTGCCGTTTATTTTCAGAGTTACTTTTTTTCCTGCACTAAGATAGGTTTTACCGTCTGCAGATGATCCTTTGATTGTTTTTAAAGTGACTGTGTATTTTTTGGTTTTTGCAGTTGCTTTGTATGATTTGGCACTTGCAGTTATTGTTATTGGCTTTTTGACTACATTAATCTTTGCGGAAGCCAATGTTGCATTGTATGTTATGTTTCCAAGATAACACGGAGCGCAGGTGTAGTGGTTAGAATCCTTCAGGTTGATTTGAAGGCGGGCCACACCGTTTGCGTCTGTTGTCTTGTTGTGAACCCAACCGTTGATGGCAAATACTACGCTTTGATTTGCAAGAGGATTTCCGTTTGAATCAGTTAAGAGCACATCAAACATCGCTCCTCTTTCACCTGCCTTGTAATCAACGGCATAAACTTCCAATATGTAGCCGTTGCTTACATTGAATTGGGTAGCTAATTTTTCAAAATCTTCATTATCAAATCTAATAGAAGTGTTTGTGGCAAGATAAGTGCCGTTGCCTGCATAGTTGATTGCAATTAATTCTCCCTTTGCTCCTGCAATAATAAATGACCCGTCAGATTCTGTGAATGTACTGTTTGATACATTTCCAACTGAGTAATCAACAGCCGCATTTGAAACAGAATTGCCGTTTGCATCCACCAATGTTACGGTAATGTTTATGCCATCCGTTATGGTAATGTTGGTAAATTCTGTTGCGATGCAATTTGCTACGGTGAAATTGGACACGCTGTAAGCTGGAGTTTGGCTTTCATCACCTTCATAGATTACTACAATTCCGTGGTTGCCTGCAATGGCATTCCCGACAGCAACAGTAGCAGTGCCATTTTCATCCAATTGAACAATAAGTTTTTCATCGTCAACAAGGACATAGATATTTCCTGTTGCATTTGGAATTCTGATTTCAACAGTGACTGGTTCATTTAATTTTATCTCACCAATAATGACATCAATTTCTGATTTATATTTATCAACCATGAATTCTTTTGAAGCGGTTGATTTAAGGTAATTTTCATCGCCGTAATATACAACTGCAATGTTGTGTTTTCCAGCAGAAATGTTGTTTAATGAAATGTCTGCTGTGCCGTTTTCCAATGGCACTGTTCTTTCATCACCATCAATGAAAATGGAGATGTTTCCTGTCGCATTTGCAATGCTTATGTTTATGTCAAGAGCATCTCCTACTTTTATGTTTTCTGGAACTATGATTGTTATTGTTGTGTTTTGTTTTTCTGGTTCTGGTGTGATTTCTTCAGTTATTTCGATGTTTGTTGTGTTGTGTGAAGGATTGTGGCTTTCATCACCGTAGTATATGACGGCAATGTTGTGTTTTCCGGCAGTAATGTTTTCCACATTAAGTTTTGCTGTGCCGTTTTCCAGTGTCAATGAGCTTTCATCACCATCAAAGATGATTGTAATGTTTCCGGTT
>NZ_JAZQIJ010000076.1:0-31781 GCF_045541095.1 Methanobrevibacter sp. | reverse complement strand
AAAAACCACCAATCCAAATGTTGAAATCACACCAGACCATACCGCTTATATGATTTACACTTCAGGATCAACCGGAAAACCAAAAGGAGTGATAATTGGTCATGAAAATGCATGTAACGAAGCAGAAGGAAACCCAAAATGCAAATACAATAGCATATTGAGTATTGCAACAATCGCATTTGATACATCACTTGAAGACATTCTAACTGGAATAACAAACGGAATAAAAATAATCTTTGCAAATGACAACGAAATCAAAAATATCGTTGATTTAGTACAACTCATAAAACAAAACAGACCAGAAGTAATGGAATTCACACCATCAAGACTATTATCATATTTAGAAGTTAAGGAATTCTGCGAGGTAATTGACTGTGCAAAATGTATTGTAATGGGAGGAGAACAGTTCTCAGCCAAAGCGTTCACAGGAGTAAAACAATACACCGATGCAAAAGTATACAACAGTTATGGACCAACCGAAACCACAATCGCATCAAGCTACAAAGAAATAAAGGACCCTGAAAACATTACAATCGGAAAAGCACTCCAAAACTACATCACAGAAGTAAGAGACATAGACGGCAAACTCCTGCCACAAGGAGTGATGGGAGAACTCTACATAGGAGGAACAGGAGTCGGAAAAGGATACTACAACATGCCCGAAAAAACCAAAGAAGTATTCCTCGAAATAAACAACATCCCATACTACAGAAGCGGAGACTACGCAATAGAAACAACCGACGGCGAAATAGACATAAAAGGAAGAATAGACAATCAAATAAAACTCAGAGGACTAAGAATAGAAATCGGAGAAATAGAAACAAACATAGGAAAATACCCGAACATCAAACAAAACATAGTAGTCATAAAAGAAATAAACAACAACGACCACCTATGCGCATACTTCACCGCAGAACAACAAATCAACACAGACGACCTAAAAGACTTCCTAAAAGACAAACTGACCAAATACATGATACCAACAGTATTCATGCAGATAGATGAAATACCGCAAACACCAAACGGAAAAACAGACCTCAAAAAACTGCCAAAACCAATACTGAAACTCGAAAACGTAAAACCGGAAAACGAAACAGAAGAAAAACTATTCGAAATCGCATCCGAACTCATAAACACAAATGAATTCGGAGTTACAGACGATTTATACAAAATCGGATACACATCACTGACATTGATGAAACTGAATACCTTAATCTATAAGGAAATGGATGTCAACTTGGATATTTCAGTACTGTTCAATAATCCGACCATTAAAAAGCTTGCATATGAGGTTTTAAATAATGGAGATAAACAAACATCAATAGATAAGTTCATCGAATCTTCAAAAGAAATGGAATATTATCCATTAACCGAAAACCAATTAGGAGTATATTATGAATGTAAGCAAAATCCAAATGACATCATGTATGTAATTCCAATGCTTACACGATTCAATGAAGATATTGATGCGGATAAATTAAAAACCGCCATAACAAAGACCATAGATTATCACCCATATCTTAAAACAAGAATTATAAGAGATAGCGATGGTGAGATAAAACTAAAAAGACTTGATGAAGTTTTAATTGAAGATATCGAAATAGTTGAAGTTGAAAACATTGATGAAGACCAGATAATTGAAAATGACATTAAAGCATTTAAATTGGATAATGACCAGTTATTCCACTTTAAAATATACAAATCCGAAAATGAAGTTGCTCTATTCTCAAATTTCCACCATATAATTACAGACGGAGAATCCCAAGAAAATTTATTTAAAGAAATTGTAGATGTATATGAAGGAAAAGAACTTGAAGAAGAAAAGGTAAACGGATATGTTTTAAGTCTTATCGAAAAGAATTACGAAGAAAGTGAAAAATATGAAACATCTAAAAAATTCTTCCACGATAAACTCATGCAGGACATAGAATCAACTATTTTAACTCCAAACCTGAGCGGAAATCCAGATGATGGAAAATCACAAGAACTGAACAGGAATCTTGAGTTCAAATCAATTAAAAAATTCTGTAAAGATAATTCAATAAGCCAAAACGTATTGATAATGGCAAGTGCCATAATAGGCCTTAACAAATTTACATTTTCAGATAAAGCACTAATAACAACAATATTCAATGGAAGGGCAAATCCAAATTACTACAATACCCAAGGATTTTTAGTTAAAACATTGCCTTTAATCGTTACAGCTGAAAATAGAGAAATCACTATTAAAGAATTTTTAAAACAGATTGATGAAACATGGAAAGATACAATAAACAGCAGTTATTATCCATATACAAAAATAGCTGATGAATTCCAATTAAAACCAGAGTTTTTCTATGCATATCATGAATCATCAGAGTCTGAAATCGAATCAAACTCCCTAAATTACTATTGTAAAGAATTAAACCATAAAGACGTGAAAGTAACCGAATACAAAACCAATTTAAATGTTGTTGATGATGGCGAAAAAATAGAACTGTCCCTAGAATACAATGACCAGTTATATACTGAAGAATATGCAGAAAAATTCCTGGATTCAATATTGCACATATTAAATCAAATTATTGCCTCAGACATGAATGAATTTAGATTATGCGACATTGAACTTGAAAAACCTAAGGAAATTCCGGAATTTGAACCGATGGAAATTCCATTCATACATAAACGATTTGAAAAACAAGCAAATGAACATCCTAACAACACTGCAATCATTTCCAGCGGCAAAAGCATAAGCTATGGTGAACTTGACCAGAAAGCGAATAGAGTTGCTAACGCCCTTATTAAAAAAGGAGTTGAACCTGGAAATAAGGTATTGGTGATACTTCCAAGAGACATTAACCTTATTGCTGCAATTATGGGAATACTGAAAGCAGGTTGTGCTTATATTCCAATAGATATGGAATATCCTTTGGACAGAATTAAATATATCTACGAAAACAGCCAAGCGGATTACATGATTACTGACGGAAGTACCGGAAATTCACTTGACATCAGCAGGCTAATTGAAGAAGAGGATATGTCCACACCTGATGTTGATATCACTCCAGATGATTTGGCATATATGATTTATACTTCAGGATCAACCGGAAATCCTAAAGGAGTGATGATTAGCCATAGAAATATAGCAAATCTCTTTGCTGAAAGTGATGACAATATCATTTATGAAGCATACACAAAAATGCACAAGACCCTTGCAATTACAACAATATCCTTCGATACATTCCTTCTGGACTTCAATGCATTGACATTCGGTTTGGAGATGGTTCTTGCAAATGATATCGAGATGAAGAATATTGAAGACCTGACAAGATTAATACATAAAGAAAAACCAGATGCATTAACATTCACTACACCTTCAAGACTTATGCAGTATTTGGATTATGATAAATTCACTGAAGAATTATCTACATTTAAATATCTGGCTGTTGGAGGAGAAATACTGCCAAAAGAGCTGGTAAGTAAAGTTGTGGCAAATAGCGAAGCTGAAATATTCAACATTTATGGACCTACAGAAACCACAGTGACATGTAATTCAATATCAATCAGAGACCCTGAAAAAATAAGTGTGGGAAAAGCTCTGCACAATTATGTAACTGACGTGAGAGATATTGACGGCAAACTACTGCCTCAGGGAGTGATGGGAGAACTATACATCGGAGGGGTTGGTGTCGGTAAAGGATACTACAACCTGGAAGAAAAAACAAAAGAAGTTTTCATTGAAATAAATGGAATCCCATACTACAGAAGCGGAGACTATGCAATAGAACTTCCAAATGGTGAAATAGATATAAAAGGAAGAATAGACAATCAAATTAAACTCAGAGGACTAAGAATAGAAATCGGAGAAATCGAATCCAACATAAGCAGATTCCCTCATGTCAAACAGAATGTAGTGCTGATTAAAAAAATCAATGACACCGAACATCTTTGCGCATACATTACTGCCGATGAAAAACTTGACATTAATTTGTTAAGAAGATATCTGGAAAACAAATTGACAAAATACATGATTCCATCAGCATTCATGCAGATTGACGAAATGCCTCAAACACCAAACGGAAAAACAGACATCAAACAGTTGCCTGAACCGGAATTGAGTTTGAATCATGACCAACCTGAAACTGAAACCGAAAAGAAACTATTCGAACTTGTCAAATCCGTTTCAACTACTGAAGAATTCGGTGTGAGCGATGATTTGTATACTCTCGGATTTACCTCATTAACATTGATGAAACTGAATTCGTTGATTTATAAAAATATGAACGTCAATCTTGACATGGCATCATTATTTAACGATCCTACTGTCAGAAATCTTGCAGACAGCATTGACAATTACATAGCCACTTCCATCGATTTAGATGAAATAATGGAAAAAGCGAAAAACATGGAATATTTCCCACTGACTGACAATCAGTTAGGTATTTACTATGAATGCATTCAGGAATTGAGTGAAATTAAATACACCATGCCTACTGCAATTAGATTTGATGACAATATCGATCCGTATAAACTTAAAGAAGCAATCATCATAGCTATTGATGCTCACCCATATCTCAAAACAAGAATCATCAATACCGATTCAGGAGAATTAAAACAGAAAAGATGTGACGATGAAGAGATAGAAAACATCGAAATAGTAGAACTTGATGTGGATATCACTCCTGAAGAAATTATGAAAAATGATGTCAAGGCAATTCCTATAAATAACCATCAATTATTTAGATTCAAAATATACAACTGCCCAAATAATACATGGTTATTCTCAGATTTCCACCACATAATTACTGACGGCGTATCCCAAGACAATATTTTCAACGACATAACCAAAGCTTATGAAAGCGGACACGTTAAAAGTGAAAAAATAGACGGATATGTCTACAGCCTGATTGAACAGGAAAACTATGAAAATGAAGTATCAGAAAAGTACTTTAAAAATAAATTAGGTGACGGAATTGAATCAACAGTCTTAACCACCAATCTAAACGGAAACCCTGAAGAAGGTGAAATAAAACTCGTTGAAGATTCAATTGATTCAACATTTATCAGACACTTCTGCAACGACCACAGCATAAGTCCAAATGTTTTATTCATGACTGCAACGATTATAAACCTGAATAAATTCACCTATAGTGACAAAACATTAATAACCACCATATTTAATGGAAGGGCAAACTCTGATTTCTATGATACACAGGGAATGTTAGTTAAAACAATTCCTATTATGATAAACAGCGAAAACAGAGAAATGTTCATTGAGGATTTCATCAAAATGGTTGACAAATCCTGGAAAAATTCACTGATACACAGCAATTACCCATATACAAAAATTTCACAAACATATCAACTGAAACCGGAATTTTTCTACGCATATCATGAATCGTTTGAAAAAGACCAGGAAAACACATCAGGCATTAATTTCGAGTCAATACCGTTAGACGGTACTGTTGCAACAGACTATAAAATCAATTTCAACATCTACAATGACGGTGAAACAATCGCCCTCTATCTTGAGTACAATGACCAGTTATATACTCAGGAATATATTGAAAAATTCATGTACTGCTTTAAATATACTTTAATACAGTTCATTGTAAATGATTTGGATAAATTCAGATTATGCGATTTTGAATTGGAAAACGATTTAGGATTACATGAATTTGAAGAGGTTAAAATACCATTCATACACAAACGTTTCGAAAAACAGGTTGATGAAAAACCTGACCGCATCGCATTAATTGCAAGCGACAGAACATTGACATACAAAGAACTGGAAAACAGAAGCAATCGTATTGCCAATGCATTAATTAAAAAAGGCATCAAGCCAAAAAGCAAAATATTGATTATGCTTCCAAGAACCAGCGACCTCATATCTGCAATATTTGGTGTTCTTAAAAGCGGCTGCGCATATATTCCAATAGATTTGGAATATCCTGAGGAAAGAATAAGATACATCTATGAAAACAGTGAAGCGGACTATATAATCGCACAGGAAACAAGCCAAAGAAGTTTAGGAATCGAAGATTTGCTTAAAGAAGAAAATACAGAAAGACCTGACGTATACATCAGTCCTGATGATCTTGCATATCTAATATATACCTCCGGTTCAACAGGAAAACCAAAAGGAGTTATGACCACCCATAAGAACATAGCAAATCTATTTGCTGAAAGCGACAGCAATATCGTTTATGAGGCATACTCAAAAATGCGCAAGACCCTTGCAATATCAACTGTGTCCTTTGATGCATTCCTACTTGACTTAAACGCATTAACTTTCGGTTCAGAAATGGTGCTTGCAAACGACAATGCGATTAAAAGCATTGAAGAGTTAACAAGATTAATTCAAAAAGAAAAACCGGATTCCCTAACATTCGCCACACCTTCAAGACTTCTCCAGTATTTGGATTATGACCAATTCGCCAAAGAACTATCTGCATTTAAATATGTGGGTGTTGGAGGAGAAATGTTGCCAAAAGAACTGATAAACAAAGTTATGGCCATTAGTGAAGCCGAAATATTCAATATCTATGGACCAACAGAAACAACAGTAACATGCAACTCAACATTCATCAGAGACCCTGAAAACATCAATGTAGGTAAGGCATTGCACAATTACGTGACTGAAGTAAGAGACATTGATGGAAAACTCCTGCCTCAGGGAGTGATGGGGGAACTCTACATCGGAGGATTTGGTGTTGCAAAAGGATACTACAACATGCCTGAAAAAACCAAGGATACATTCATCACAATAAACGACATCCCATACTACAGAAGCGGAGACTATGCAATAGAACTTCCAAACGGAGAAATATCCATAAAAGGAAGAATAGACAACCAAATCAAACTCAGAGGACTAAGAATAGAAATCGGAGAAATAGAAACAAACATTTCCGAATATCCTAACATCAAAAAGAATGTTGTACTCATTCGTGAAATAAACAATACGGAACATCTTTGCGCATATTACACCGCAAGTGAAAACATAGACAAGGATGACTTGAAAGAATACCTCAAAGGCAAACTTACACGTTATATGGTTCCAACAGTATTCATGCAGCTGGATGAAATGCCACAAACACCAAACGGAAAAACAGACATCAAACAACTTCCAGAGCCAAAAATCGACATGAAATATGTTGCTCCGCAAACTCCTCTGGAACAATTGATTTGCGCAGTATTTTCCAAAACACTGGATATCGAAACTGTTGGTGCAGAGGACAATTTCTTTGAGATAGGAGGAACATCTCTTATTGCATCCAAACTCATTATGGAATTAGTTAAAAGAGATTATTCAATCAGTTATGAAGACATATTCCAAAATCAAACCCCTCAAGAATTGGCGAAATTCCTATCTGGTGAAGCAGATACAAAAGACCTCCATTTGGATTTACTCGAAAACTACGACTACACCAGAATCAACGAACTTCTCAGTGAAAATACACTGGAAAACTTCCATGACGGAGAACTGGAGGAACTTGGAAACGTTTTAATAACAGGAGTTACAGGATTTTTAGGAATACATGTATTATATGAATTCCTCAAAAATGAAAACGGAATTGCATACTGTATGCTGAGAAAAGGCAATTATGATTCATGCAAAGACCGTTTATCCGATTTGGTAGAGTATTACTTCGATGAAGATTTAACAGACCTCATTGATTTGCGTGTCGAATTAATTGAAGGAGACATTACAGAAATAAATGACTTTAAAAAACTAGTGGACCAGCCGATTGATACTATTGTCAACTGTGCAGCTATTGTAAAACATTACAGTGCCGACGATTACATATTCAGAGTCAATGTTGACGGAGTGATTAACGGACTTGAATTTGCAAAGGCAAACAACATTAAATTTGTGCAGGTTTCAACGGTCAGCGTTCTCACATACCCAAGGGATGAAACTATAAGTGTTGAGTTTGATGAAAGGTCATTTTATTACAGTCAGGATTTAACCAACAAATACGTCAACAGTAAATTCCTGGCCGAAAGAAAAGTGCTGGAATATGCTGCAAACGGTTTAGATGTTAAAATTGTCAGAGTCGGAAACCTTATGGGCAGATATTATGATGGAAAATTCCAGAAAAACTATGAAACAAATGCGTTCCTGAATAATCTAAAAGCTCTTGTCAAAATAAAATCAATATCCGAATCAATCTACAACGATGAAGTTGAAATGAGCCCTATAAACATGACTGCAAAATCTTTACTGGCATTATCAAAAACACCCGCCAAATGCAGAGTATTTAACTGTAACATCAGCAATATCATACATAATTACGACATCATTGAGGTATTGAATTCATTTGGCTATGAAATTGAAAAGGTAAGCAATAAGGAATTTGTGGAGATATGCAAAAACAATATGGATGAAAACATTCAAGGCCTGATTACATCTGAAACATCAATAGATGATGAAGAACCTTATGAGGAATACGTCAATAACGAGCAGACCAGAACAATTCTTCACGAATTAAATGTTGACTGGCCGGAAATCGACAAAGAATATCTTAAACGTGTGATAACCTATTTGAATAAAGTGAATTTTTTTGATTAATCAAAGGAGATAATATGTACGGAAATTTATCGAAAAAAGCATTTAGAAGAATTTTATTGCCAACAATGCTAATTGTAATGGCTACTAATGTTACTGCAATCATCGATTCATTTTTTGTCTCATCATTCATCGGGCAAAATGGATTAGCAGCAATAGAACTTTTAGAACCCATAATCTTAATAGTGACCGTTTTGGAATGGGTTTTTGGATTGGGTGGTCAAATATTATCCGTATCCAAAAAAGGAGAATTCGATGAAAACGGAAGCAATCTCTATTTTACAGTTGCAATCGTATCTACAATAATAGTCTGTGCAGTAATTTCAATAGTGGGATTCTTCAATATCGATAACCTGATTCAAATACTTCAAGGAACTGCAAAACTAACCCCATATGTGCAGCAATATGCTCCATTCTTATTTATTAGCTTCACATTATCAACATTGTTAGGAGTCTTTTCCCAGTACATATGTGTTGACGGACAGGAAAACTTCTCATCATTTGTAGTAATAATTGCAAACATAGTGAATATCGTGTTGGATTATCTGTTTCTGGGAGTTTTCAATATGGGAATCGGAAGTGCATCCTTTGCAACATTTATAGGTTATTCCGTAGGACTGCTTTGTGTTTCAAAATACCTCTTCGATTCAAAAAGAACCTTCAGATTTATCCATTCATTAATACCATTGAAAGAATGGTTGAAAACATTTTGGGAAATATGCAAAATAGGTTTTCCAAGTGCAAGTATGGGACTGTTCGATGTTATTTTAGTATATTTTATGAATATACTTCTCCTTGGAGTTTTAGGAGAAGGTGGTTTGGTTTCATATACAGTCAGTACTGAATCAATACTCATAGTAAGTATAATAATTATTGGAGTTGCAGAAACATTGACTTCAATCGTGCCACTGTACTACTCTCAAGATGATCATAAAAGTGTTTTTACTCTGATTAGGCACTCTATAGCCTTCGCATTAGTTTTTGCAATAGCCTGTACAGTATTCGTGTGGGTTTGGCCGGAAGGATTTTTATCACTGTACGGCCTCGGAAATGAGGCCAATACTCCATCCATCATAAATGCAATGAGATTATACGGATTCATGTATATCCCTAGCGTATTTGCAACAATATTGATTTTCTATTATGAATCAATCGACAGACCAATCATTTCAACTGTGATGACACTAATCACTTCATTATTCGGACCGCTAGTAATAAGCTACGGCCTATATCCGATTTTTGGAGAAAACATCATTTGGCTATCATTCCCGATATCCTGCGTCCTGTCAATTTTAGCAGCGTTTATTTGCATGAAAATTATGGAACATAAAGAAAAAGAACATCACGGCATATTCTTTATAAAAAACGAATTGATTGAAAAAACCAAATATTACGAATTAACATCCATCAATGATGGGGATGCAAGCAGATTATTCGATGATTTAAAAAGTATCGATGCGGATATCGGATCTCTGAGAGAAATTTTAGTAAAAATATTCGAATTGAATGAAAACAACGTTTCAGTTGAAGTCTTTGCAATCGATTATGGTGATGAAATAAAAATCAATATAAAAGACGACGGAAAGGATATAGATATTGAAAAGTTCAAAAATGAGATAGGAAATATAGATGACGTAAAATATACACAAACTTTAGGTTTGAACAATCTGGAATTGGTTGTAAAAACCTAAAAATCAATTTTTAAAAAAACAAACCTCAAATAAACACAAACAGATATTGATTCTATAATTCAATCCATTTTTTAGAAAACAACTTTCCAAATATTTATATACTAAAAAATTCATATACCCCTACAGGTATAGGATGTGTTAATTTGAAAGAATGTATGGACAGTGAAAATCTACACAGAAGAATCAAAAAAATCATTGGGCAATTGAATGCAATTGACCGGATGATTGATGAAGATATTCCTTGCGAACAGATATTAATGCAAGTAAATGCATCAAAATCTGCATTACATAAAGTAGGACACATTATTGTTGAAGGACACCTTGAACATTGTGTTAAACAGGCAATTGAAGAAGATGATGCTGACGAAGCAATCGGAGATATCTCATCAATTCTAGAATACTACTCCAGACTTTAATTTTTTTTAAATTTGCCTTATACCCTATGGGGTATACCTATACTACTGGGGCTGATTAAAATGAAATTCACACAAGATGAAAAAAAAGAGATTACATTAATTGTAATATCCACATTAAGTTTGGTTGCTAGTTATTACCTATCTCTCGAGTATATTGCAGGAATTTCAGTAATCTTATGTGGAATTCCAATATTTAAAGAATGCATAGAAGGACTGATTAAAGAATTTGACATAAAAACAGATCTGCTGGTTACAATAGCAATAATATCCTCAATAATAATAGGAGAGGTATTTGCAGCAGGTGAAATTGCAACAATAATGGCAATCGGAGGATTTTTAGAACAATATACCGTTTCAAAAACACACCGAAGAATTGAAAAACTCGTTAATGCAACACCCCAATTTGCAACAAGAATAAAAAAAGGAAACGAAGAAAAAATACCTGTTGAGGAAGTTAAAGTTGGAGATGTCCTGAAAGTACTGCCCGGAGAAAACATACCAACTGATGGAATCATAATAAACGGTGAAACATCAATTGACCAATCAACATTGACGGGAGAGTCCCTACCCGTCGACAAAAAGGTCAATGATGAAGTTTACAGCGGAACCATTAACGTTTACGGATCATTTACAATGGAAACTACAAAGGAAAGCAAAGACAGTTCACTTCAAAAGCTAATCACACTGGTCGAATCATCCAAACCTGAAAATGCAGAAATCGTGAAAACCGCAGACAAATGGGCAGCACTGATTGTTGTTATTGCATTCATTGCGTCAATACTTACATATCTGATTACATTCGAAATAATCAGGTCAGTTACAATACTTGTGGTGTTCTGTCCATGCGCATTGGTTCTGGCTACACCGACAGCAATTATGGCCGCAATCGGGAATCTGACCAAACACGGAATTCTGGTTAAGGAAGGACAATCCATCGAAGAGCTGGCACATATTGATGAGCTTGTATTTGATAAAACAGGAACACTTACATATGGAACTCCAGAAGTGGCAGAAGTAATATCAGAAAGTCCTGAAGAAATGATGTATCTTCTTGCATCCCTTGAATCAAAATCCGAGCACCCTATTGCAAAATCAATCATGAAACATTATAATAGTAATGAGTTAGCAGAAGTTAAAAATTTCAAAATTGATATTGGAAAAGGAATAACTGGAGAAATCAGAGGATTTAAAATACTTGCAGGAAACAGAAAGCATCTAAAACAATCCAATATCAAGTTAAAATATAATGAAATGCCAAAAAATGGTGAAACTGAAATCTTTGTAGTGAAAGAATCAGAAGTTCTTGGAAAAGTATTGCTGGCAGACACCCTTCGGGAAAATATCAAAGAAACAATATGGACCCTAAAGGACCTCAGAGTAAGAACAACACTGCTTACAGGAGACAATAAAAAGACTGCAGAACATATTGCAAAGCTAATTAAAATCAGAAACATAAAGGCAAACTGCCTACCTGAAGACAAAGTCGAATACATCAAAGGAGAACAGCTGAAGGGCAATAGAATTGCAATGATTGGAGACGGACTGAATGATGCACCATCACTCAAAAAAGCCAATGTTGGAATTGCAATGAGTGAAATAGGAAGTGACATCAGCGTTGAAGCCTCAAACATTTCACTGATCAATGACAATATAACGGAAATCCCCCACCTAATCGGACTGGCTAGAAAAACAATAAAGACAATAAACATCTGTATAGGATTTGCATTAATTTTAAATGCAATTGCAATGGGTTTAGCCATTATGGGAATTCTGAACCCTATAGAAGGCGCATTAATCCACAATATCGGATCAGTTATTGTAGTTCTCTATTCAACAAACCTAGTAAGATACAGATTTCCAAGAAAAAATATCAATAATCACAAAAAATTAGGTTTGACTAAAAATATATATAATCAAATTACATAAATATTAACATCGAAAGAAGGTGATTTATAATGGCTGAAAAAGAAATTAAAGTAGTGGGCATGCACTGCCCGTCATGTGTTAAAGCTGTTGAATTATGTTTAGAAGATGTTGACGGAATTGATTCAGCTAAAGCTGATTTGGATTCAGGCATTACTACAATTACCATGTCTGGTGATGTAAGCGACGCAGACATAAATGATGCAGTTGAAGAAGCAGGATTTAAAGTAGAATAATTCTGCTTTTTACTTATTTTTTATAAAAATTTTTTAAATTATCCAGCACGGCAACTATATTTTTACCGACCAAAAGATTATGGCGGACATTGTCCAATACAACCAACCTGGAATTGGAAATTTTTTCATTAAGCTCCTTTTGCTCATCAGGAGTAAATATTTCATCATATTTTCCGGCTAAAAACAAGACGGGAACATCAATATTTTCCAATTTATCCCAAACATCAAAATTCAAACTAGCTACAACCGCCTTTTTAAATGCATCAACATTGGCAATCGATGCGGAATAATTTTTCAGAAAATCCAGCTCTTCTCTGTTATCCTCAATCACATCAGGACACAAAACCAACGGCAAAATATAATCATAAAACTCCTCAAAACCAATATTTAATGTATTTAAAAATTGATTAAGAACATTTTCAGAATGAGCAGACAACTTTGCAAAACTGGACATCAGCACAATTGAAGAAACTTTGGAAGGATAGTTAATAGCGAAATTGAGTGCAACTGCACCGCCTAATGAAAATCCAACCAAATTTACTTTTTGGATATTCAATTGGTCTAAAATGCCGTTTAAATCATCAGTATAAGTATCAATAGAAATCTCATCACTACCCAATTCGGACTGACCATGTCCCCTTAAATCAAACCTTAAAACTTTATAATCATTTTTAAAGCCCTGAACCAGAGGTTCCCAGTATACCATGCTGTCGGAAAGTCCGTGAATGAAAACTATGACTTCGCCGTTCCCTTCAATTCCATAGTTAATTTTTACCATAATACCACATCACATTCTTCAATAAAAATATCATCATCTTCACTTATAAATGTTCTTTAAAAACAAAAAATGACAATATCAAATTATAAATAAGTTAAAAAATAAACCTAATGACATATAATAATATTTTAAAATTATTATAAAATTAAAAGGGATTAAAATGAAAACTGTTGCAATTAATGGTTATGGAACCATCGGTAAAAGAGTGGCTGATGCAGTAGCCGCTCAGGATGATATGAAAGTGGTTGGTGTCAGCAAGACCAGACCAAACTACGAAGCAAGAACTGCAGTTGAAGAAAAAGGATATCCTTTATACATTGGAATTCCAGAAAGAGAACAATTATTCAAAGATGCTGGAATTGAAATAGCAGGTACTGTTGAAGACATGATTCAAGAAGCAGATGTTGTTGTTGACTGTACTCCTGGAAGTATCGGTCCGCAAAATCTTGAAATGTATAAAAAAGCAGGAGTAAAAGCCATTTATCAAGGTGGAGAAGACCATGAGTTAACCGGCCTTTCATTTAACGCTATTTCAAATTATGATGACTCCTATGGTGCTGACTACACAAGAGTAGTGTCATGTAACACCACAGGACTAACCCGTACATTATCCACTATTGACCCAATAGCAGACATCAAAAAAGTCAGAGCAGTAATGGTAAGAAGAGGATCAGACCCGTCTGAAATCAAAAAAGGACCAATCAACGCAATTGTTCCAAACCCTCCAAAAGTACCTTCCCACCACGGCCCTGACGTAAAGACCGTTATGAACGGAATTGATGTGACAACAATGGCATTGCTCGTGCCGACTACCCTGATGCACCAACACAACATCATGGTTGAAATCAACAACGATGTGGAAACCGAAGAAATCGTTGAGGCATTGAAAAAACGTTCAAGAGTATTGGTTGTTTCAGCTGAAGAAGGTCTCGGTTCAACCGCTGAGTTAATGGAATACGCCAAAGAACTTGGAAGAAACAGAAACGATTTATACGAAATTCCAGTTTGGAGAGAATCCATTAATGTTGTAGGAAACGAACTGTTTTACATGCAAGCTGTGCACCAGGAATCTGACGTAATTCCCGAAAACATCGACGCTATCCGTGCACTTCTTGAAATGGAAAGCGACAACGAAAAATCAATTGCCAAAACCAACAAAGCTATGGGAATATTCTAAATTCCCACTTTTTTTACTATTTTTTTAACGATTTAAATGAAACATAAAGTACTTTTTGGACCTGCAGGAAGTCCTATAAACTATAAAGGTCCAGCATATAAAGCTCCAAAATACATCTCAAGAAGCGGACTTGATTCTTATGAATATCAATCTCCTTACGGAGTTAGAATTGGTGAAGAGGCTGCAAGCACTTTAAAAGAAGAATCAGAAAAATTTGACGTTCTTGTTTCAATGCATGCACCATATTACATCAATCTGTGTGCAAAGGAAGATTCCAAACTTGAAAAAAGTATCGGCCATCTGATTGCAGCTGCCCGTGCAGGCGAATGGATGGGAGCATACAGACTGGTATTCCACCCTGGAGCATATTTGACAAGAAAACCTGAAAAAGCCATGGAGATATCCAAAAATACAATAAATAAGTTATTTGAAGAACTTGAAGCCGAAGGAATTGAAGAGTTTACATTCGCTCCAGAAACTACCGGAAAAAGAGCTCAGCTGGGAAATGTAGGAGAAGTAGTTGAATTATGCGCCACATTTGACCACTTTGAGCCGACAAT
Organism: Methanobrevibacter sp.; assembly: GCF_045541095.1. Lineage (GTDB taxonomy): Archaea > Methanobacteriota > Methanobacteria > Methanobacteriales > Methanobacteriaceae > Methanocatella. Next base: position 16,452 of record NZ_JAZQIJ010000076.1, on the reverse strand, counting down.
TGATTTTGCACATGTCCATGCCAGAGGAAGAGGATTTTTAACAAAAAAAGAAGATTACAATTGCATTTTTTCAACAATTGAAGACAATCTGGATATCAACATTCTCCACTGCCATTTTACAACAATAGAATACGGCCAGAAAGGTGAAATAAAGCACCACACCTTGGATGAAAGCGATGAATACGGTCCAAATATAAAAGATTTGCTTGAAAATCTAATTGAAAATGGATGGAATGCAAATATAATTTGTGAAACACCACTGAGAGATATAGATTCTCTTAAAATGAAAGAATTATATGAAACAATGATTTAATAGTCTTTTACAGAGTCTATCAAATCATCCATATCACTAAACAGATTATTTATATCCTCATTATCCTTTTTGTTTGAACTCAAATGAATTACAAGTTCGTTTGTCAAATCCTCCATCTTATCGATGAAAGTCTGCAAAACATTTAATTTTTCACCAAGTTCTCTTTCAACAAATGGATTTTTACCAATATCCATATCCGCCATTTTTCGAGCTATATCCACTTGAATAGAAAACAGATTGTTTGATTTGTTGATTGATTTCATGAATCTTTCATAGGCCATATGGTCCGGGTCAAACTGATTTTCAACCAGTTCCTTGGCCTTTGACTGCTTTATGTTATAAGTTTGTTCAAGTTCATCAATCTTTGATATGTATTTGGACGGAACCTTTCTGACGGGAGGTTCTTTTTGTCTGAAAATAGGTTTTCCACAATCTGAACAGAAGTTCTGATCAGCATCAATTCTAGCCCCACAGTAAATGCAAAAATGATTATGATTATCTTCACTAGCCATATAATTATTAATTTAATCATTTATATTTATAAAGTTTAATTTGAAAATCAAAACTAACCCTTTTTCTCAAGCTTCAAAACGACCAGTTCACTGTCGGTTCCCCATCTCATAGGCACATCCATTGAACCCACACCTGTAGTTACATGCAAATAATGGCCTGATTTATCCTTAAATAATCCTTTATTGAATTTAAACAGTAAATTTCCAAACCAAACGGCAGGATAGAACTGCCCTCCATGAGTATGGCCTGAAAGCTGAATATCAAAGCCAAGTGATGAAAATTCCTTCCAATAGTATGGAACATGGTAGTTGACAATGTTGACGCAACCTTCCTTAATTTGAGATTTGTCAACTTCGGGCATTGACCTGTCACCAACACTATAGCTTAATCCGACTATATTCAAGCATTCGAATTCACAGGTTTTATTGTCAAGAACAATGATTCCTGCCTTTTTGCATGCCCTTACAACATCCTCAATTCCGGGATAGTAGTCATGATTTCCGGGAGTGAATATTATCGGCATTTTTACACGAGCAAACTCCATCAAATCATTTTCTTCAACAACACATGACCCGTCAGCCAAATCCCCTGAGATAATCGCCAAATCACAGGTATTTTCAAGTTCATGCAATTTGGCGCAGATTTGATGAATTATTTGTCCGTGGCGAATGGATCCGAAATGAACGTCTGAGAAATGGACAATATTTATATTGCGAGTCAGATTATCTAATTTCAATGTTTTTTCATGAACTGTCAACTTATGAGCCTTATGATAATTGTAAATACCCAAAACCGGAACAATCAAAAGCAGAATGCAGATAATTTCAATCGGCAAAATTGTAAAATTGCCTATCAGATAGATTGCTACAATGTCAATGAAAAACATCACCGAAGCCCACATCCAGATTCCATCAATTGTTGTCATGAGCCTGCCGAGGGGTGTTGATTTTTGAGCTTCAAAAAACATTGGAAGCAAATGAATCAAACCAAGCAATACGGCTAAAACAAAAAGATAAATATCACTGACATTTCCAATCAGCAAAAATATGTACTTCAATAAAAAGAATTCAAATAAAGTGTAAAATGGAGTAATAAATATTATTCTTTTTGTCCTATAACTCATATAATGAACCTCAAACTTAATTTGTCACAACAAGTATTTAAGCAATTAAAACAAATGTTATGTTGTAACCGAATCTGGAGGTGAAGTAATGAAAAGTGACAATAAAAAGCTCGAAAAAAAATCATCCAACCAAAAACCCACATTAAAGGAAAACGAAAACAGAGAATATGCCGAATGTGTTGTGCTTAAGCCTGTAGGCTATCCTTTTGAGTTTAATTTAATGGATGATGACTTTGAAATCAAAAATACAAAATTGTTCGAAGAGTATGCTCGTGAACAATGGCTTGGATTGGTTGTCAGTGAAAATTCACATCTGTTTGATCAAAAAATCATTCCGGATTACGGTTTTGAAATCATAAAGGCTAAACCAAACAATTCAATTATCTCAGAAAAGACTAAAATCAAACTAATCACTGAAGAGATGGCTGCCAAGAAGGATACCAATCATATTAAATCCAACATATTACTTTCAGATATCATAGGGCAGGATAATGCTAAAAATAAGGTTAAAGTCATAACAAAATATCTTGAAGATCCCGAAAAATTCGGTCCATGGGCTCCAAAAAATGTTTTGTTTTACGGCCTTCCAGGTACCGGCAAAACCATGCTTGTAAAGGCGCTTGCCAATACCCTTGAAGTTCCATTGTATCTAATCAAAGCAACTTCATTGATAGGTGACCATGTCGGAGACAGTGCATCTAAAATTCACGAATTGTTTAAAAAAGCTTCTGAAAACTCCCCATCAATCATATTCATTGATGAAATTGATGCAATAGCACTGCACAGGTCTTTTCAATCATTAAGAGGAGACGTTTCAGAAATTGTTAATTCTCTTTTAACAGAAATGGACGGCATTATTGAAAACAAATCAGTCATCACAATTGCTGCTACAAACAATCCTACATCACTTGATTTTGCTGTAAGAAGCAGATTTGAAGAGGAAATTGAATTCAAACTGCCTAATGATGAAGAAAGATTGGCCATTCTTGAAAATAACCTTAAAACAATGCCTTTAGAGCATGATTTAAATTTATCAAGAATCGTCAAGATTACAAAAGGTCTTTCAGGAAGGGACCTGAAAGAAAAAGTTCTGAAAACTGCCCTTCACAATGCAATAGCCAACGATAGCGAAATCATCACAATGGAAAATATCGATTATGCATTGAAAAACGGGAAAATAAAAAATAGAGATGTTAAAGGAATGTTCGAATAGCCATTCCTTAATCTTCAAAATCGAAGATATATTCAGCAGCCCTGATAATCTCCTTGTTTTCATCACGTGCGGCCTGCTTGACATTGTTTGAAATATCGAAAAATATCTTGTTGACTATGGAATTTGTTAAATTATTGAGAATTTTTGCACCACCATGCACATCACTAAACTTAACTGCAGCCTTTTCAGTTTCACGTCTTCGTATCTCTTCCATAGATGCTCTTAAATTGCCAAGAAGTTCGTCAACTTCCATTATTTTAAACGCTTGATTAAGTAAATGGAACTCTTCATCGATGATCTTTTCGGCTTCATCGAACTCCTTGATTCTGAGCTGAGTGTTAATATCTGCAATTTCCCTTAAATCATCAATATTGAATAATTTGACATTAAGATCCCTTACATCATCCAGTATATCACGAGGATTTGCGATATCAATAAACATCAAATCTTCATAGTCCCTATCGATTTTTAAAAGACGTTCCTTAGTTATTATAGGATGAGGAGCACTGGTTGCACTAATAACCAAATCAGCAGTAGCCATATATTTTTCCAAATCCTTGAACAAAATGGCCTGACCTCCCAAATCTTCAGCAAGACTGACTGCAACATAATAAGTCCTATTTGCAACAAAAATAGCCTTCAAGTCCTTTTCAGCCAATGCCTTTGCTACAAGTTTTCCCATTTTTCCGGCACCAATAACCAAAACTGATTTATTCTCCAGACTTCCCATGTGTTTTTCAGCCAAATCAATGGCCGCAGAACCAATGGATACTGAACCCTTATTGATGTTTGTCTTATTTCTTACAACCTGGCCGACATGAATTGCTTTTGTAAATACCATGTCCAGATATTTTCCGCAATGCTTGTTTTTGACTGCCTTGTTTTTAGCATCTTTGACCTGACCTAAAATCTGGTCTTCTCCGACAATCATGGATTCCAAACCTGAAGTCATACGCAACAGGTGCATAACGGCAGAGTGACCATATTCTATAATAATACTTTGATTTTCATGAGACAGTAATTCGTCGTCTTTTGGAATAAAATCATTTTTTATGAAGTATTCTTTCCTGTTACATGTGGAAATATCAATATATTCAACAATGGAATACTTTTCCTGCAATTTTTCAAACAAATCATCTATGTCTTTTGCAATCTGTTCCATTGATTCTATATTTGCAACCTTATGGTCAACCCTTATATTAAGTATCACTCTAACACCTTATCATTTTGTCTATATATTGTTTAGCATCATCAATTTGACTATTTTCAATAAATTCATTGATTTTTTCATCTTCAAAAATCTTGTAAAGCCAATCACGCCTCTCCTTTTGATCTTCAACAGATTCCTTTAATATGGACCTCGCATAGCTTTGAAGTTCAATTTCCAAAATATCCTCTTCAGTAATAATTGATTGAATCTTTTTTCGAAGCTGCCTTGCCATCAATGGACTTTTGCCATTTGTAAAAATAGAAATTTCAATATCCCCTATGTCGAAACTGGTAGGAACAATAATGTCTCCTTTTAAAGGAAAATCCGCCCTGTTGACAAATTTACCTTCAGAAATCTCAGAAACATATTCACACATCTCTTCATCACCGCTGGCAATTACAACCAAATCAGACCATTCGACTAATCTGTCAACATCAGAAGTAGAATATAACTCTGCGCCTTTTTCCAGCAGTTCATCAGACAAATAATTTCCTGCCAATCTCACATTTGCGCCATGGTCTAAAAACTTATTTGCCCTTCTTGTTGCAACTTCACCAGTGCCTAAAATAAAAACATTCAGATTAGAAGTTTTTAAATAAAGAGATGTCCAATCCATTTTAATCAGAGTTTTCAAGAGACTTTGCATGCAATACTTTTACAGCAGCTCTTAAATCATTATTGCATTCAGTTAAAACATTCATCGCTTCTAATTTGGAAATATTGAATGTTTCAGCCAAAGCTTTAGCCCTTTCATCAGGATCTGGTTTTTGAACGCCCACTAATCTTTCAGACAATTCTTTTTTTAAGTCTAAATATTCATCATGACTCATTCCCATATTCCTTAAAGTCATATCTCTTAACGGACAAGGTTTAGATGGTTTGCAACACCATACGAGTGAACCGAAACAAGTTCCTGCCCCTTCTCCTAATCTAGTTTCTCTTCCAAATTGAACTTTAATATCAACAAACTCCTGTGGAGTTAAATTAACTTGTTGTAACGCATTTAACACTGGACAAGGTTTGACTGGAGGACAACAAAAAGCAAGCCCCCTTATATCTCCGCCCCTACAAATATGAGATGGTGCATCTTCCCAAGTCATGATAAACCTCCAAAAATAATTTTCATTCCTCTTTGAATAAATATAAAATAATAATATAATTTATTTAAACACTGAATATATAACCTTTTGTATAAACCCTAATTTTCAAGTTAAGTAAATAACAATAAAAAAAAATAAGAATTTTTTAGAAAAAATATATAATCATCAAATTCATTAAGTATTAAAAGAAAAAAAAGGAGGTTTTAAATGAGATTATGGAACCCTGCAGCATTCTTTATCAGCTTAATGATGAGTATGATTATGGCAATAATATTTGGAATGATTGTACCATACTTATTAAATATTCCCGGTCTTGAATGGGATTTATGCTTAATATTATGGCCAATAAGATGGGCAACAGCATATCTATTAATCAATCTAATCATTTATCCAATAGGATTTGGATTGGCCGAAAAAATATTCCATTTCAATCCCGACAGAGATGGAATGGGATTGTGGAACCCTGCAGCATTCTTTATCAGCTTAATGATGAGTTTTATTATGGCTGCAATATTCGGTTTGACAATGGGAATGCCAATAGAGTTATTATTCTACCTATGGCCTGTAAGATGGATAACAGCATACCTATTAATCAATATAGTGATTTACCCAATAGGATTTAGTCTTGCAAAGAAAGTTTTCGGATTTGATCCAATGGCACAATAAGGTTTAAAAACCTTATTTGACCATATTTTATATTGATATGGCAAAAGAAAAAATTATCATTGAAAATATAACCATCACTCTAGAGCGAAAAAACATTAAAAACATGTACATGCGTATTTTACCTCCAGATGGCGAAGTAAAAATATCTGCACCCCTATTTTTATCAGATGAAGACATTTCCAATTTTGTTAAATCAAAAAAAGAATGGATTTTGAAAAAACAGAAATACATAAAAGAAAATGACATTAAACCGCCTTTAAAGTACAATAACGGAGAAATACATCAATTATGGGGCAAAGAATACACTTTACAGTTAATTTCCAACAGCAATATCAAACATGTTTTAACAGATGATAAAAAATCAATTATGTATTTGCCAGTACCCAAGAGAAGTACAATCGAAAAAAGGCGAAAAATACTTAATGAATTTTACCGTCAGCAAATGAAACTGGCTCTTCCAGAAGTTTATGACAGATGCACCAAAATAGTCGGAAAAACACCATCTGAAGTTAAGATAAGGAGCATGAAGAACTGGGGAAACTGCAATCAAAACAAAAGAATCACATTAAATTTAAATCTTGCAAAAAAAGACCCAATATGTTTAGAATATGTGATGATTCATGAACTATGTCATCTGATTGAATTCAATCACGGAAAAAAATTTAAAAAATTGATGGACAAATACTGTCCAAATTGGAAAGAAATTAAAAAAAAATTAAATGAATAAGAAGATTTATCTATTATCTTTAAGCATATCTTCTTTTTCATCTGGAGTTAACTGTTGAACTATCTCTTCAGGAGTACCTATATCTAAAAGTTTTCCTCCCCTCATCAAAGCAGCTCTATCACAAACATCTAAAACAAAGTCCATATCGTGAGAAATGATAATGAAAGTTTGTTCTAATTCTTCACGAGCTTTGAGAATGGAGTCAGTTACGATAACTCTTGTAATAGGGTCCATAGTACCAGTAGGTTCATCCAATACGATGAGTTTAGGCTCTTTTATTAAAACCTGTGCAAGAGCAACCCTATGTTTTTCTCCAACACTTAACTGATCAGGATATTTGTCTAAAATGCTCATAGCCACTTCACCAGTAAATCCGACTGTGGTTAATGCATCAATAGCTTTGATTTTACCGAATTCAGCAGGCAAGTTTAAACTGATTGCATCAGTCAGATTACCTAAAATAGTTCTATGAGGATATAATGAATATTCTTGGTGTAATAATCCAATATAAGGCATGATTCTACCACGGTTTAAAGGACCTACCTTAGTCATGTCAATCCATTCATCACCGAGTTTGATATCAATTTTACCGCCACTTGGTTCGGTTAATCCCATCAACATTCTTGTTGTAGTAGTTTTACCTGAACCGCTTAAACCTACAATACCGAAAATCTCTTCTTTATTGATTGTTAAATTTATTCCATCAACAGCCTTTACTACTCCTCTTTCAATTGAGTAATAATGTTTTTTAACATCTTCAAGGACAACTTCAGGTTCACCAAATTCAGGAATTTCAGGTTTTTTAGGAACAGGAACGGTTTCCATGAAATGATCAACTACAGTTTGAGGGTCACCTTCTTCTTTAATCATACCGTCTTCCAACCAGATTACATTATCAGCCAGTTCTGTCATGATTTCAGGCCAGTGAGAAGTGATTAACATGGTGATTCCTTCCTCTTTTACACCTTCTTTTAATGTATTGTGAAGTTTTACAGCAGTTTGAGGGTCTAATGTACCGGTTGGTTCATCTGCTAAAAACATCATAGGATTTTTAGCCAGTTGCCTTGCAAGCACTACTCTCTGCTTTTCCCCACCACTTAAATCACGAGCAATATGAGTAATCCTATGATTCATCTGAACCATTTCCAGCAATTCTAAAGCAGTATATATTTTTTGATCATATTCAATGTCATCGCTCATTGCACGCATAACATTCTCAATTACTGTTTCTTCATCATATAATGCAAAATTACGTTGAAGCATGATAGCAATTCTTCTTTTAATACTGTGGAACAGTTTTCTTTCAGCCTGGAAAAAGTCAACTTCCTTAGCTTCGAAAGTACCACCACAACTACATTTTTCACCAACATGTGATGGAGATTCTACTGCTAAACAGTCAGGACATACAGCTATATTCATTATAATTTGACCAGAGGTAGGTTCATAATCTTTTGTACCTCTAAGCATATTAATCAAAACTGATTTTCCACTACCACTTCTTCCTAAAATTCCTAAAGTCTCTGCCTCATTAATCTTTAAGTTAATATCTTTAAGAACATCAACATCTCCAAAAGTTTTTGTGATATTCTTAAGTGTAATAAAATCCATGAAATCACCTATTAGTTAATCTTTTATTTTAATCTATTAATAATACTTTCTAATAACAATTGTTTTAAAAAATTTAAAAATTAGCAATATTAAACTCTAATTTGCCAGAAATAACACTTCTAGCAATTGAAAAACCACATACTCCAGTATCAATCATTTTTTCAGCATTTTCAATTGAATTTATGGAATTATTTCCTATAACTTTAATATTCGTATTGTTACAAACATTTCTTAAAAGTTCATAATCGGCATCAAAAATACCTTTCTTCATAGCATCAATATGCAAATATTCTGCACCTGCACTTTCAATAATTTTTGCAATATTGAGAGTATCAATTCCATTAACGTTAGCTCTGATTTTAACTGAAACTGCACAATCAACATCATCTACAACTTGAGAAATAAAATCTCCCAAATCAGCACGTTTTAACATTTCTTGTCCACAACCAATAGCTAAAATTTCTTCTTGGCGACAATGACAGTTAATTTCAACAATATCTAAATCTTTAATATTACCCACTTCTATTATCGGCTGTGGAGTAGTTGACCGCACATTTGCAGATACTTTTACATTCTTGTGAACACTTTTAATTGAAGCAACCTCATTTTCAATATGTGAAAAAATATCATCTAAAGGAAAATCAAATTCTTTTCTGCCCCTTTCGATGATTTTTTTACTTGCTTCAATTGTCGGCGCATCTAAACTGTATCCTCCTAAAGTAGCTACATTAAAACCATAAGGAATAACTTTATTTAAAAAACGAGAATCAGTTATTCCCGCCATAGGGGCAACTACTTTAAGCATGATTTACCTCAGTATTCCTTTTCAATGACCCAAGTCCACATCTCATTATTATTGGCACGAATTTCCTCAAGACCAATATCAGCCATATATGCCGCATCTTCAGCATTTTTTCCACGACCAATACCTGCTTTGAGTTTGATTCCGATTTCTTCATCTATTTCAATCATGATTTCTTCAATTTCCTTTTCTGAAAGGCCATTGCATGGGGACATGAAATTGTCTCCTCCGATGAAGAATAATAATGCTCCTTTCTTAATTAATTTGGTCATCAAATAATGTTGGGCTTTGTTAACCATGAAACTTGTATCAAAAGCAGATTCAATATCAGTTAATGTTTCAGTTACACTATTAATATCAATATGTGCCGCCTGAACAAAACTATCCTCTTCACTTACCAAACTATCGATAGCTAAAATTTCTTTCCTTTCGCCAGATTGTGCACTTCCAGCTTTTTGAAGAGCTATAGTGGCTAATCTTTGAGCTTCATGAGGTGTTTCAGCAGCACCTACACCCATACTTACAGTAATAGGATATCTGTTTCTGATTGATCTTTGAATTCTTAAATGATCCTCTTCATCAAGACCATTGGATATTGCAAGCAAGTTGTCAAATCTTGTAAAGAAAACTAATCCTTTTTTATTACCGAAATGATTGTTTAAATCAGCAAATAAATTTGCTTGCAACATTTGTAAATCTGATTCTGTTCTAGGTCTTGGAGTTACAGTCCAAGGACCATAATTGTCTATTTGTATTAAAGTCATTTGTATCATTGATTCGCCTCTAAACTATTTAGGAATACTATCTAAAATTGTTTGTGCTAAATTTTTTTTAACACCTAAACTATTCATTATAGTATTTGTAATTGTTACCTTATTAATTATTTGATTTATCTCATCACATAAATTACTATCTTTATCATCAATAACAATATTATCTAAAAAATCTTCATATAATGATGCAACTCCGATTGATGAAACTTCGATGCCCAAAGCTTTCATGAATTTACTTGCAGGGCCGCTTACCGCATCAGTACCTATGATTGGAGAAACTGCAACAACATAAGTATCTTTTAAAGCTTCACGCACACCTTCTAAAGACAATATTGGTAAAATTGAAGTTATTGGATTTGAAGGACCAATAATTACTGCCTGTGAATTTTTAATTGCTTCGATTACTCCCTCTGCAGGAGAAACATTTGAAAATTGAAGGTCCAATACTTCAGGTTTCTGCTGATGTTTGATTAAAAATTCGTGAAATGGCAACTCACCAATGTCTGTAGTTAGTTTAATTTCAGAATGCTCATTGCTCATCGGAATAACTTTACACTCCAGACCCATGTTTTTTGCCTGGATTTCACATGCCTTGGCCAAGTTGTATTTTTCCATGAGTATTGTTTTTTGGATTTTTGTAGCTCTATCCCTATCACCAATTCTTAACAGTTCCGGACATCCTATTTTTTCAAGAGCTTCATTTGTAATGAATGTATCTCCCTTGATTCCATACCAGAACTCATCATTAATTAAATCAGACATTGTATATAATACGGTATCAATATCCGCAGCCACATAAACTCCGGAAAAATAATCATTTTCCAAAGTATTCACAATAATTGTCAAATCACTTGGATCAACAATCTCTTTTAAACCTTGCAATAATTTTGGAGTACCTGTTCCTCCAGACAAAACAGTAATCATAAACTACCCCTATCTAAACACATCAAATTCTTTTTGCATAATCAAATCATCAATTTTTGAGTCTTCATTTCTTAAATCATCAAAATTGGAAAATCCTCTTATAATCACTACCGGCAAACCTTCATTAGCCTGCCCCATAACAAGAGATGCCGCTGCAGACAATTCATCGGCAGTTGCAATTTCAGTAGTTTCAAGTTCACGACCGTATAAATCTTTTTCACCCACTCTTCTCCAAAGAGGAGATATACCAGAACATCCTATAGCAGTACCAATAGCTCCGAACCTGAATGCCCTACCTTGAGTATCAGTTATTATGACTGCAATTTCCTGGTTGAATTCTTTTTCTAAAAACTTACGAATTTCTAAAGCAGATTTATCCGGATTGACAGGCATAGGAGTTGCCAAACCATCTCCAACATTAGATTCATCGATTCCCGCATTTGCACAAATGAAACCATGTTTGGTTTCGGTAATAATAAATTTAGGACCTACTCTAACAACCTCATTTGATTCCTGTAAAATAGCTTCAACAAGTTTCGGATCTTTTTGAGATTTTTCAGCCAATTCCAAAGCTTCCTTTGAAGGGACCAAATCATCAAGTTTGATGAAATTTCCTTCAGCTTTGGAAATTAAAGTCTCTGCAATCAATATTATATCCCCATGTTGAATTAAACAGCCCTGTTTGTTGATTGCATCTTTAATAATGAGTGCAATATCATCATTATTATCTACAATGGGAATATGCTCTAAACCTATCAGTTCAATTGTCATAATATCATCTAAAAAAAATATTAAAAAAAAATAAAATTATGGATTATAGACATCTATTGTCCATTCTCCATCAAAGACTGCCGCACAAGAAGTTACTGGCTTTTTATAATTAGCAAATGTACCTTCATCAAAAATAAATTTAGCAGATTCAGCAGCAGTTTTAGCTTCAAATTCAACTAAATCATGTACCTGACTTCCATATGTTGAAATGAAAACAGCATCACCATATGGAACTTTTTCCACTAACAACTTCTTATCGTTAGCTATTCCAATGAAACATTCATATTCATCCTTTTTATTGGTTGATGTAACAACAGCCGCAATTCTAGGAGTATGATAATCATCTTTTTCATAATCCATAGTAAGCAATGAATATGCAATTGCATCTTTAATATTCATTCCTAAAGCAATTTTATCTGCTATAACATCTGTGTGAGAACCATTTGATACAATTGCAATGTCCTTTACGATACGGACACAATTATATGTGATATATGTGTTCTCAAAAATATCTTTTTCAAAACCTTCCTTCGGAACGATAGCCGCACGGTTTTCAAATTTTAAACATTGCCTATTTGGAAATGATCGGCTTGAAACACGATATGCGACAAAAGGTTTACCATCAGTATTCATTCCAGTTGATAAAATTCTACCAGTATACATATTTATTCCCCTAATTACAATTCTGGACGTTGAACTGCTTGGTCAATCGGCATTCCAGGAGGTGTTGTGATGACAATTTCACCAGGTCTGATTGAAACTTGACCTTGATCAATTACTCTTGCTTGAACACCTACTGCATCTCCCGAGATAGCGTCTGAGCGGTCTTGACCATTAACTGTAACCTTATGCAAGTTTGCTACAGGCATAATATAATATTCTTGGTCACCGGAAACATCAGTGACATTAGGTTTTCCAGTTGCGCCATCTTCAACAGAAGCGTCGTCAGTTTGAACATCAGTAGCTGAAAAATTACTTGTTACAACTAAAAAAATCATGATTGTGAATAAAATATCAATGAACGGAACTAAATTGATATTAGGTTTTTGATCTAAAACTTTCTTTTTATGTCTTTTTACATCAATAGCCATTTACTCACCTATTGTTTCAGTTTACTTTCAGTAATTTCCGCATTAACATTACATTTCTCTAAAATAACATTCGAAATACTTTTATCCAACATACTAGGTTTAAAAGAAACCTTAATATTTGCGTAAGGATCGGAAATTAATCTTGTATTAACTACACCTTCAGCTTCCTGGAGAGCTTCAAGAGCACATTCAACATTAGAATCCACCCTGACTTTAACGACAGCAAATCCCCAGTTAGTCATTTTTGTAGCTAATTCGATTTTATCCATTTCAGCATCAATAAGACCTTGGATATAAGAATAGATTGGTATTAAAATAATAGCAACTAAAAGACCCATGATAGTGGTTGTCAAAGCTACATAAATCCCTTCAGCCATGGCTGCGGAATCAGGATGAACCCCTAAAGATTTGAATGTCATCCATATACCAATAACTGTACCGATTAAACCTAAAAAAGGAGCAAGTTCGGTAATAGTTTTGATTGTGCTTAATCCTTTAGTCATTTTCGCTACTTCAACAATGAAAATCTGCTCCATACTTTCTTCAACTTCAGTTTTATTCTTATAACCAATTTTTAAAGTTTCAGAAATAATCTTAGAAATAGGATTTTTAAAAGCATTGATTTGTTTTAATGCCTCTACAGCACCTCCTCGTTCCATAGAAGCAGTAACTACACCGAATATCTCAGTAGTATCAACCTTACTAATTCTTCTAAGATAAGCGATTTTTCTAATTGAAATAATGAGACCATAAATACCTACAAATAAAATAATATAGGTAATAATTCCACCTTGAGTGAAAATATCAAAAATTCCATCAAGAAATGGAGTAATATATTCAATTATCATATTTATCCTCTAAAAATTATCAATAATTATAAAGTTTATAAAGATAGTTTATAATTCAATATACTTAAATATTTTTTAAAAAAAGTGACTAATCTTTCATTTTGGCGACAGTCGCCCATGACTTTCTTACAAAATCAGGCATCTCATCGTAAGTATAATTTGTTAAAAAATCTTTTGTTTTAGGATCTGAAGGGTAACCTGAACCTATACCACCAGATTTAATAAAATCCTTATTGATTTCTGAAATTTGCTTATCTCTTTCAGCTTTGGCAATAATTGAGGCAGCGCTAACTTCTATATATTTATCATCGGCCTTATGCTCAGCAATGACATTCAACCCTGTGTCGTTGCGAAGGTTGTTTTGAAAACGCTCCGCCTTAACATCAACAGCATCGACTATAGCCTTTTCAGGTTTCATCTTCAACAATATTGATTCCATTGCATTTTTTTCAATTTCATTGAGATTTATTCCATCCGCCCTCATTTCATCGATTTCACGGGCTGAAATAACAACTATCTCATAATCGAACATTTTTTTAAGTTTACGGGACAGGATGGTACGCCTATTCGGAGTTAGTCTTTTGGAATCCTTAACACCCATACGTTCCAAAACCTTCTCCATTTTTTCGGGAACGACAACACCTGCAATAACCATAGGTCCTAAAACAGAACCCCGACCTGCTTCATCAATGCCTAAAATATCCATAAAAATCAATTTTAAAAAAAAAAAGAGAAATAAATAAAAATATTTATTTCATAGCCCTAAGACGGACTTCAGGTTCTAATGCCAGAGGTTCTGCAGCAACGATAGCAGTACCTTTTGCAACAACTGTCATCGGATCGTCAGATATTTCTATAGGAATTGCAATTTCATCGAAAATTCTTTCTTTTAATCCGCGAAGTCTGGAACTTCCTCCAACAGCCACAGTATTGTTATAAACTCCCATCATTAATTCAGGAGATAATCTTTCTAAAATAATGTTCAAACCACCAACAATTTGTTGCATATATGGCTCAACAGCTTCAGCAACCAACATTGAATCGATAACAACTTTTTTAGGTCTGTTGGTTTCTAAAGATTTACCTATGACTTCAACACTTAAGTTTTCGAGTTGTTCACTGCAGTGAACCATACCGACTTCTATTTTAGCAGATTCAGCATCATGAATACCTATAGCCACATTATATTTTTCTGCAACTAATTCGACAATTTTATTGTCAATATCGTCACCACCACATCTTACAGTTTCGATATCATTAATACCTCCGAGAGATATTACAACAACATCGGTTGAACCTGCACCAATATCAATAACCATAGTTCCGTTAGGTTCTGCAATAGGTAATCCTGCACCAATTGCAGCAGCCAATCCTTCACTGATAACCAAAATGTTTTGAGCACCCGCTTTTCTACCAATTTCTTCAGCAGCATTTTTTTCCACTTCAGATGCATCACCAGGAATACCTATTACTATCCTGCCAACACTTTCTCCCTCATTAATACCAATTTGCATTGCTTTAATGAGTAATGCCTGTGCTTGTACAACATTTTCAATAACACCTTTTTTCAAAGGTCTAACAGCAAGAATATCTTCAGGGGTTCTTCCAAGCATTCTTTTAGCTTCTTCACCAACAGCCAACACTTCAGATGGATCATCTTTTTTAACTGCCACTACAGAAGGAATTTGGTACAAATCAAATTTATCCCCTGAAGGTTTAGCAATTACGGTGTTTAAAGTTCCTAAATCAATTCCTAAACTATTGCTAATGACTCTGTTTGTTTCATCAACTTGTGGTTCTTCTTCATCTTTTCCGAAAATATTCATGATTAATCCTCCGTTACAATATCTTTAAAGTCAATAACGAAAATCTTATTAGATGTAGCTATGCTTTGAACTTTTCCAACATCACTATCTTTCTCAACAGAAATTACAATAGTTGTTAGAACTACTTCATTTGCATTATAAAATGGTTTCAAAGCAGATTTAATGAAATTTGGCAATTTCACCTCATTATTTATATCAACATCAATGAAACTTGTAGTTTGTGATTCCTGAAGAATTTTAAATGGTATTCTTGATTTTTCAAAAGTTGAAACAACATACTTAACCGCATTATCCGGTGCCACAAGCACCATCAAATTAGGTTCGCTCAGATATTTCCGAGGAATACTAACATATGCTCCGCCAGACTTTTTTGTTGCACTTTTAAAATCATTGATGACGATAGAATTGCCATAAATCATGATAAAATCAAATTTTTTATCCAATTTACCATCTTTTAATATAACATGTTCCCTGAACAATATTTTCACATTGGCATTTGACAAAATTGCCTTATAGGCCATCTCATCCACCAACGCATCATTGCCTGCGATAACACACCAACTTTTATCTATTTTATAGGAAGCATCATTTGTGGCAATTGCAGCTTGTCTAAGAACACGTATATTATCTTCAATCATTTAAATACTCGCAATAACATTAATATAAATTTAATATTCAAATAAATAACTATGAAATATAAATTAAAGCCCATTAAACGATTTAAATTTAAGATTTCATAAAATTATTTAAAGTCTAACAATTAATATTTATTAAAAATATTATTATATATAGTTTATCTTTTATCCATAATTTTTAAAAATAATCAATAAATAGCAATTTTTTTAACCAAACTCAATAATTATTTGAAAAAAATAAAAAACATGAAAAGATATGAAGTAAATTATAAAAAAATAAAAAAAATAACAAAATCAAATAAAAATAAC
>NZ_JAZQIJ010000075.1:0-1953 GCF_045541095.1 Methanobrevibacter sp. | reverse complement strand
GATAAAATTGTTTTGGTTGAACTTAATGATATTTCAAAAAAAGAGTGATTTTCAATTAATATAAAAAAATAAAAAGAGTGATAATTTAGTCATCTGCTAAATTATCGAAGTATCCTTGGATGAACACGACTGGTGTTCCTTTATCACCGGAACCGCTTGTCAGGTCACACAGTGAACCGATAAGGTCTGTGAGTCTTCTAGGTGTGGTTCCTTCGGTAATCATCTGTCCGGTCAGGTCTTTGTCTTTATGTTTGATTTCTTCTTTTATAGCTTCTTTAAGCTCGTCGCCTTTAAGGTCTGCGAATTTGTTGTCGGATACGTATTTAAGTTTGATTTCGTTTGGTGTTCCGATTAGACCTTCGGTGTGTGCAGGTGACACTACCGGATCAGCAAGTTCCCAGATTTTTCCAACAGGATCTTTGAATGCGCCGTCACCGTAAACCATTACTTCAATTTGTTTGCCTGTAAGGTCAATAAGTCTTTTTTGGACTTCATGGACTACTGCATCTCCTGTTTTAGGGAAGAGTTTCAAGGTCTCTTCGGTAGCTTTATTGGATCCTAAAAGTCCATAGTCAGGGTTGCAGCCTGAATCGTTAATAGGTTCGGTCATTACTTGGTGCATTCCGTAAACGTTAGCGCCCATTGACTTGAGCAGTTTTGTAGTTTTTTCTCTTGTGTGAATGTCACAGCTTAAAACGTCGTTTGTATAGTCGAGGATTGTTTTCACGTCATTTGAAAATACGAATTCTACTTCACAGTCTTCACTTTGGATAAGTTCACGGTAAAAGTCAATCATGTTAATTCCGGTGAATGGATGAATCCATGATCCGAAGGTTTCGTTGTATTCGTCTTCTGAAATTACGCTTCCAAGATGGTATTCGCTTTTTTCTAATGTTTCTTCATCCAAAATTCCGTTTCCAACTTCATCAGCAGGGAATGATGTTAAAAGAGTGATTTTGTCCATTCCTCTTGCAATACCTTTAAGAACAATTGAAAATCTGTTTCTGCTTAGGATAGGGTTTGTAACCCCGATTTTTTTGGATGGGAATTTTTTCTGCAAATCCTCTGCAATGTCATCTACACTTACGTAATTTCCTTCTGAAATTCCAACGACCGCTTCTGTTATTGCAACAATGTCTTTGTCTTTAAATTCGAATCCTTCACTTTCTTTTGCATTCATCAATGAATCTACAACTATGGTGGCTAAATCATCGTTTCTCTTAATAATTGGTGTTCTTATACCACGTACAACAGTACCAACACTTCTCATTTTTTAACTCCTATAAGTCGGATTTTCATAACCCATATGATTTATATTGCTTAAATTATTTATATGTTAAGTTTCATCTGATTTTTTTTGAATGTTGTCGCAAATCTGATTGGGGGGGGGGTGGTTTGTTGGAATGGTTGTATTTTTAGGAGATTCCGTATATATGCTGCAGCCTACATTTTTAAATTTTTATAGTGCTTCTATGTAAATTGAATTTTGTGCAATGAATTTCGATGATGGCTACATCGGATTTCAAGAATTAGCCAATGGCAAAAAGGTTATTATCTTTTCCATTTGGGATCCCATTCCTCATGGTGATAATCCCCATGATGTGCCGGAAAACGAAAGAACTCAACTTGTTGAGCTCGGTAAAAACACTAGAGCAGGTCGCTTCGGTGGTGAAGGTACAGGTGGTCAAAGTTTTATCGACTATGATTGGAAATTAGGTGAAAAAATGCAGTTTTTTGTATGCCTAAAAAAGAAAGGTAATTTCAAAACAATCGCCGGATATTTCTATAACAATCATACAAAGTCTTTTGAACTTATCTCTAAATGGCGAACCCACTCATCGCAAAAAGAATTATCTTTCGCTGTCGGCTTTATTGAAGATTTCCTCCGTAATTACAAGTCTACTCAATTCGAGCGTACAGCTCTATTCGGGCCATGTTTTGCTTTTAAGGATG
>NZ_JAZQIJ010000074.1:0-11104 GCF_045541095.1 Methanobrevibacter sp. | reverse complement strand
GGTCTTCAAATCGTTGCTTGTAAATTAATTCAAATTGATGAAGATTTAGCAAAAACTCATTATGGAGAACATGCTGAAAAACCATTTTTCCCAAGTTTAGTAGAATACATCACTTCATCCCCATCATTAGCTATGGTAATTGAAGGAGAAGAAGCTATTACTACTATCAGGAAATTAGTTGGTGCAACTAATCCTTTAGAAGCAGATCTTGGAACTATTAGAGGAGACTTTGGTATGGATACCGGTAGAAACATTATTCATGCTTCAGATGCTCCTGAGTCTGCAGAAAGAGAAATTGCTCTCTTCTTTGATGAAGACGAAATTTGTGATTATAAAATCATTGACAATGATTTAATTTACGAATAAATTTTAAATTTAGATGTTTAAAAAGATACTATGAAAATCAGATCCCCGATTGTATCAGTTTTAGGTCATGTAGACCATGGAAAAACAACTTTGTTAGATTATATTAGAGGAAGTACCGTAGCGGATAGGGAAGCTGGAGGTATTACTCAACATATTGGTGCTACAGAAATTCCTAATGATACTATTGAAGAAATCTGTGGAAATTTTATATCAAGATTAACTATTAAGGATTTAATTCCGGGACTATTTTTCATTGATACTCCAGGTCACGCTGCTTTCACCAGTTTAAGAAAACGTGGTGGGGCATTGGCTGATTTAGCAGTATTGATTCTTGATATTAATGAGGGTTTCAAGCCTCAAACCTATGAAGCATTAAACATTTTAAAAATGTATAGAACTCCTTTTATTGTAGTTGCTAATAAAATTGACATGATTTTCGGTTGGGAAACACATGAAGGTGCTTCCTTTAAGGAATCTTTCAATCAGCAAGCACAAAGCGTTCAAAGGGAAGTTGATACTAAAGTTTATGAAATCGTCGGTGCCCTTCACAAGGAAGGTTTCCAGTCCGAAAGATTTGACAGGGTCAGTAATTTCGCTTCACAGATTACTATTATTCCTATTAGTGCAAAATCTGGTGAAGGAATTATTGAAGTTTTAGCGATGCTTTTAGGTCTTGCTCAGGAATACTTAACAGAACAGCTCGAAATTAATGAAGATGCTCCTGCTAAGGGTACTGTTTTGGAAATCAAGGAAGAAACCGGATTAGGTTTAACAATTGATAGTATTATTTATGATGGTGTTTTGCGAACTAATGATGAAATAGCTTTGATGACTTCTTCAAATGAAGTTCTAACAACAAAAATCAGATCTATTTTAAGGCCGCTTCCATTGGAGGAAATGAGGGATTCCAAAAAGAAATTCCAAAAATTCGATGAAGTTGTCGCAGCTGCAGGTATTAAAATCGCAGCCCCTAATTTAGATGATGTTGTTTCAGGTTCACCTCTTAGAGTTCTCAACGACGAGGAGAATGTTGAGGAAGAAATTTTAAAAGAAATTGAAGATATCACTATCAGTACTGAAGATGAGGGTATTTTAGTCAAAGCCGATACATTAGGTTCTCTTGAAGCTATTGTCAAATTGCTGAGGGAACTTGAAATTCCAATTCGTGAAGCAAACATCGGTGATGTTAATCGTAGAGATATTATAAATTCATCTATTGCTTTAAATGAAAATGATGCTCACGGAGCAATCATTGCTTTTAATGTTGATGTTCATCCTAACTCTTTGGAAGATCTTAACAATTCTGATGTTAGATTATTCAAAGGCGATGTAATTTATCAAATCATTGAAGATTATGAAGCTTGGATTGATGAAATGGAACAAGCTAAGAAGAAAGCATTTTATGATGCAATTATCAAACCTGCAAAATTCATGGCATTGCCTAAACTTGTTTTCCGTCAAAGTAAACCCGCAATTATCGGTATCGAATCCATTAGCGGTACTATTAAACAGGGTCAAACTTTAATCAATAAGAATGGAGAATACGTTGGTGTGATAGCCAGTATGGAAGATAAAGGGGAAACATTACCGGATATTTCTAGAGGTCAAAGGGTTGCTATGGCAATCAAGGATGCCGTAGTAGGAAAACACTTCGATGAAGGTGATGAATTATATGTTGATGTTCCTGAAAAGCATTACAAGTTCATTGAAAGAGAATTTAAGGATAAACTGACAGAAGATGAATTTGAAACATTATATGAATTTTTAGAGATTAAACGTAAACAAGATCCAGATTGGGGTAAATTTGGTCTTTTTGAATAAAAATATTGGTAAAAAAATTAAGGAGGAATACCATGGCATTCAAAGTAGTTGTGTCTGAAAAAGCTGAATCTTATCAAATTGAAGTCGATGATACTAAAGCTTTAAACGGTTTAGTAATTGGTGAAGAATTTGATGGTGGAATTGTTGGTTTAGACGGTTACACTTTAAAAATTACTGGTGGTAGTGACAAAAACGGTTTTACCATGAAAAAAGATGTTTCTGGTACTAGAAGAATCAAAAGTTTATTAACTGGTGGTATCGGTTATCATCCTAAAGCTGATGGTGTAAAAAGGAGAAAAACCGTAAGAGGAAACACTATTGCTGAAGATATTGTACAAATCAACACTGTAGTTACTGCAGCTGGAAGTAAACCAATAGCTGATATTCTTGGTGCTGGTGAAGAAGAGGAAGAATAGTTTAACTATTTTTCTTATTTAAATTTTAAGTTGAATTAAATAATAAAAAGGTGGTTATCTGTGAACGTACAGTCAGATGTTAACATAGGTTTGGTTGGTCATGTAGACCATGGTAAGACTACTCTTACTAAAGCATTATCAGGAGTATGGACTGATACTCACAGTGAAGAAACAAAAAGAGGTATTTCAATACGTTTAGGTTATGCTGACATTGAATTTAGAAAATGTCCTAACTGCGATGAACCTGAATGCTACACAACCTCTGAAAAATGTGAAATCTGTGGGAGCGAAACTGAATTAATAAGGAAAGTATCTTTTGTTGATGCTCCGGGTCACGAAACTCTTATGGCAACTATGTTATCTGGTGCTGCAATTATGGATGGTGCAGTGTTAGTAATTGCTGCAAATGAGTCTTGTCCACAACCACAAACTAAAGAGCATCTTATGGCACTTGATGTAATCGGTGTAAAAGATGTAATTGTAGTTCAAAATAAAATTGATATCGTATCAAAAGAAAGAGCTATTGAAAGTTATAATGAAATCAAGGAATTTGTTAAAGGTACTTGTGCTGAAGATGCATTAATAATACCTGTATCTGCTCAACAAGGTGCAAATGTCGATATATTGATTGAAGCAATGCTTAAACAAATTCAACCTCCGGAAAGAAATGTTGATGACAGTGCCTTAATGCATGTAGCAAGGTCATTTGATATCAACAAACCTGGTTCAGGTGCTGATAAAATCAAAGGAGGGGTCATTGGTGGAACACTCGTTCAGGGTACCTTCAAACTTGGAGATATCATTGAAATCAGACCTGGCCCTACCAACAACGGTGAAAGATTAACATTAAAATCTGAAATCATCGGCCTTGAAGCAAACGGTGAACAGGTTGAACAGATCGGTCCTGGTGGACTTGTAGGTATTGCAACCAAATTGGATCCGTCATTAACAAAATCAGATTCATTATCCGGTACTGTTGCCGGAGAGGAAGGCACTTTGCCTGACGTATTGGACGGATTTAGTATGGAAGCTAATCTTCTTGACCGTGTTGTAGGTACTAAGGAAGAACGCGATGTCGCTCCAATCAAGATTAAAGAACCGTTAATGATTAATTGTGGTACTACAACTACAATTGGAGTTGTAACTTCAACCAAGAAAAATGATGTTGACGTTACTTTAAAATTACCAGTTTGCGCAAGCCCTGGTGATAGGGTCGCTTTAAGTCGTAGAGTTGGAGCTCGTTGGAGATTAATAGGTTACGGTATTATTAAATAGAGGGCAAATAATGGACTCTAAAGAAGTTGTAATTGATACCAATTTTTTTATGGTTCCTTTTCAGTTCAACGTTGATATAATCGCTGAACTTGAAAAATTATTACCTTCTTACAAATTAACTACTCCAAGCTTTGTTATCAATGAATTGAAGGGTTTGAAAAATAATAATAAAGGAAAAACAAGGTTAAATGCAAATTTGGCCTTGAAATTAGCTAATTCTTCAAAAATTGAAATAAAGGATATTTCATTATTAGAAAATGAAACTGTGGATGATGCGTTACTTAGAGTTTCAGAAGTTTTAGCTACAAATGACATTGAATTAAAAAATCGTGCAAAAGATAAAGGAATTACTGTTGCATATTTGAGGCAAAAAAAATATATTGCAGTTGAAGGTAAAATATAATATTAATTAAACTTATTTAATTAGATGAGGGATTGTTTTGTATTATAAAACAAAAATTGAGGATACTGTGAGAATTCCACCTTACGAATTCGATAATCCTCTCGAGGAAGTCGCTATAAAGACTCTAAACAAAACCTATGAAGGTCGTTTAGATAAAAAACTTGGTTTACTTATCTGTGTTAACGATATCGATGAAATTAGTGAAGGAAGACTCATTATGGGTGACGGAGCTTCATACCATAATGTAATTTTTGAAGCTATTTTCTTCAAGCCGGAACAGCATGAAATATTTGATGGTGAAGTAATTGATATTGTAGATTACGGTGCTTTTGTAAGAATTGGACCTATGGACGGTCTTATACATGTTTCTCAAGTAACTGATGATTATATTAGTTATGATGCTAAAAGAGGAGCTTTGATTGCAAAAGAATCTAATAAGACATTGGATGAAGGAGACCTAGTCAGAGCTAGAGCAGTTAGCGTATCTATTAAGGATGAATCTACCAACAATATTGAAAATAACAGGAATTCTAAAATACCTCTTACAATGAGGCAAACCAATTTAGGTAGATTTGAATGGATTGAAGAAGCAAAAGAAAAAAGTAAGAAGGCTAAATAATGAAAGCATGTACAGTTTGTAAAATGATTTCAAGCAAAGATCACTGTCCTAGTTGCGGAAGCCCAACTTCCGATAACTGGAGCGGTCTTTTGATAATAACTGATCCTGAAGAATCTGAATTAGCTCGTGAATTAAATATTACAATACCTGGTGAATATTGTTTAAGAGTAAGATAGAGGGTTTTGTGTGTTAAGGTTAGATGCAGAATTAAATAAAGATATAATTTTGGAACTTAAAAAGCCTTTAGGCGTTTTATATCCGGAATTTGAAGATGCAATTGATGAAATTAAATCTTCTGAGTTTTTAATTTCTGTTGGAGACGAAACTTTTGCAAATCTTACAAAATATGAATTATATCCGCAAATTGGTATAATTGATAATTTAATTCAGAGAAAAAATCATACTCATGATGTTATTCGTGCAGACCATATTTTAAAAGCTGAAAATCCTGCTGGATATATCACTGATGATCTATGGGAAACCATAGGCCAGGCTCTTGAATTATCTAACAGTGGCGAATGTTATGTGATTGAAGTAGCCGGGGAAGAAGATCTTGCAGTTCTTCCTTGCATCATCATGGCTAATCCAGAAACTACAATTTTATACGGACAACCAAATGAGGGTTTGGTGCTTTTAAAAGTTTCTGACGTTAAAGATAAAGCTCAAAAGCTTATTGATGGATTTATTAAAGAATAAATTAACCGAGGTTTAATCATGGAAATTGAATTTATTGAAGAAAAAGAAAATAAATTGTTTAACAGAAAAGAAATTAAATTTTATGTTGATTATGAAGGAGAATCAACTCCTAAAGCTTTAGATATCAAATCTAAATTAGTCGCTTTATTAAATTCTAAAAAAGAATTAGTAGTAGTTGACAATGTCCAACCACACTACGGTGAACCTAAAGCATTAGGTTATGCTAAAGTATATGATACAGTCGATGATTTAAAATACATCGAAACTGAACATGTAATAGCTAAAAACACAGAACCTGAAGAAGAACCGGAAGAAGAAGCAGAAGAATAGGTGATTTGTATGGTAAGAAAATCTGATTTATATGAAGTAGATGGAGACAAAATTGTAAGAAAAAACCAAATTTGTCCTCGTTGTGGTGAAGGCGTATTCATGGCTGACCATGGTGACAGAGTCGCTTGTGGTAAATGTGGATACACCGAAATGAAAAAATAAGATTTTTACAAATCTTAATTTCTTTTTTTTATACTTTTTATTTTTAACTTACTTTTCAGAAGGGATTTTTTTGGATAATATTAGAAATGGTCGTTTTAAGACTGGAATGACTGATGAAGCAGCCGAATATACTTCATCACTTGAAGCAGACATGCTTCTTTTTGAAGCAGATATCAAAACTAATTTTGCACACACTTCAATGTTAAAGCATGAGGGAATAATCGATGAGGAAATTGCCGATAAGATTTTATGTGCTCTTGATTCTTTAAAGGAAGAAGGTTACGAAGCACTGGTCTTTGATGCAACTATCGAAGATGTTCACATGGCAATTGAAAACTATGTAACCTCTAAAATAGGTCCTGAAGCAGGGTTTATGCATACTGCTAAATCCCGTAATGACCAGGTTGCATGTGATGTAAGATTGGTTCTTCGTGAAATGATTGAAGAGATACAGATTGGCATTTTGGAGTTCATAGAAGGATTGGTTGAAATGGCAGGAGAACATTTGGAAGACATTTTCATTGGTTTTACTCATTTGCAGCATGCTCAACCGATTACAATAGCTCATCACCTGATGGCTCATGTTCAGGCTCTAAAAAGAGATTATGAACGTTTGGCCGACACTTATAAACGTGTAAATATAAATCCTCTCGGATCTGCCGCTATGGCCACTACAAGTTTTCCAATCAACAGGCAGTTAACAACTGATCTGCTTGGATTTGACGCTTATATGGAAAACTCCATGGATGGTGTCTCAGCACGTGACTTCATTACTGAGACTGTTTTTGATTTGGTGTCATTATCATCCACACTCGCTAAAATCTGCGAAGAATTGGTCTTATGGAGCACATACGAGTTTGGTGTCATTAATATGGCTGATGAATATTCATCCACATCATCTATTATGCCGCAAAAGAAAAATCCCGACGTTGCAGAGCTTGCTCGTGGTAAGACAAGCATCGCTACCGGTGAGCTTATAACAATTTTAACAATATTGAAGGCAATTCCATATACATACAACAGGGATTTACAGGAAATCACTCCTCACTTATGGAATGCGGTTAAAGTTACTCGTGAAACCTTGTCTATCGTAACAAAAATGCTGCTTTCAGTGGAATTTAACGTGGACAGGTGTGCTGAACTTGCAGGTAAAAACTTTGCAACTGCAACTGATTTGGCAGACATCATGGTTCGAGAAAAGAAAATTCCATTCAGAACTGCTCATAAAATTGTAGGAAGAATTGTTAACGAAGCGTTATCCAATGAAATGGCTGAAGAGGACATAACATCCAAATTCATTGATGATATTGCTGTTGATTTGGGCTTTGATGAGTTGAATCTTGATGATGATTTGATTCAAAGGGCATTGAATCCTGCTGAAAACGTTAGAATTAGGGCTGTTCCTGGAGGTCCTGCTCCTGAAATGGTGGAAATTGCACGTGACAATATTAAGGAATTCTTAAATGAAGAATTCGAGAAAAAAGGAATTTAATTTCTTTTTCTTTTTTTAGGTGGATTCATGAATTTTAAAAAAATTTTATTGATTTTATCATTGTTGGTTTTTGTTTTTGGAATTTCTGCAGTATTTAGTGAAAATGTCACTATTGAGGGCAGTACATTTGAAGTTCCACAGGGTTATGTCATAAATAGCAGTAATGATTACTCTGCACATTTGGTTAAGCAAAACAACAGCAATTATACTATTTTTATCAGTGAAGGTAATTTTTCTGATTTAGAAAATGCCAAACAAAGCCGTGAGATTGCAGGGTTTAAACACATGAATGAGGAAGTTTTTCTTTCCGATAACAATATATCTGTAACAATGCAGAGTTACATGAAAAATGAGACTTTTCATTCTTTTTATTATTTTGATGCAAATAATGCAAGTTATATGATTGGTTATTCTTTTCCTGTGCATGATGAATCAGATAATCAAACCAACCCTGTTGATGAAATAATCAACAATATAGTTTAGGTAAACCTAAACTTTATATACTTTTTTTTACAATATATTATTGTGGATATAATCTCAGGATTATTGAAGCAAATTTTATATAGTGATGTTATAGGATACTTATTAATTGTTCCTCAATTATCATAAGTAAGCTCAGCTCCTGTAATATCACTATTTAAAATCTATTTTTTTATAGGAAAATTTTTTTGTGTATGTGTAATCTTTTCAAATCCGTTGACAAGGGTGTTTCTACTTATTTCATAAATATACATTTATTAAAATGGAAAATTCAAAAAAAGATGAAATTTAAGGCTTGTTGAAACTCCAAATCAGGTCAAGAGCCTCACCGGGTTCCAATGCCCCTGAACGGGTTTCCCTTAAAATTCTTTGGATGGAAAATTTTCTCATGTATGGGAATTTTTTGTGAACCTCATAGAGAAGCGGACAGCCGAATCCTTTAAATGTCATTAAATCATAGTTTCTAATTAAGGATTTTATCTCTTGCTTTCCAACACTTAAACTTGCCGGAAGGTTCAGACGATATAATGAATCATCCTGCATATTTATGCATTGGCTGCCGGTTGCAAGCATATCACCAAAGACAATTATTGGGATTTTTCTATTTTTTGCATATTCCTTTACAAGTTCACCGGTATTTTTGGAGCATCTTCCGCAAGGATGGACATTGCCAGTAAATGATTCTTTTATTATTTCACTGTAGTCTGTCTGAATGTATTCGTGCCCAATGTCAAGTGATTCGGTAAGAAGTTTAATATTTTTTTTGAACTGATTTGGAAGAATTATTGTTCCCGGATCAACTGTAACTGCTATGGGATTAAAACCTAATTTTTTTGCTAAAATAAGAGAAAAGCTGCTGTCGACACCTCCCGAAAGGGCAACAACTGCTTCAGTATTTTCGGATTCGTCAAAAGTGTTTTCATTAAAATAACTATCAAAGTTGAAACTGTAAATGTTGTCCAGTTTGCAGTCAATTGTTTTTTCCAGATTCTTTAAACCATTCAAATTTAAATCAATGTTGTGAACTGTTTTTTTGGACAGTTTGAGTTTATACTGTTTGTTTAAAAAATCACCGTAGGATTCTACATGTATGCTTTCAAGACCTAATTTTTCCCTAAGCTTTCCAACAACCCATCCTCCTTTTCCTATGATTGCTGATTTGTCGGGCCGGTCTTCTGTAATAATCCACAGTTCATTGTTTTTAAGGTAAATGTCTTCGATGAAAATATTTACCTTGTCATGACCGATTTCCTCACGGATTTTGTTGACTTCCTGTAAAATGAATTCCTCGGTATACATTGTAATAAGTTATGACTCAACTACCTTAAATAATAAACTTTTTAAAAGTTTAACTTCTTCTTTGGTCATTTTTGATGTGACCTTCATTTCCCAGTTATTGGAATGGACTTGCTTATTGACGGAGGAACAATTGCAGCAATCAACAGTGGAAAAATGGATATTCAAATCCAATAATTTTCCATTACTTTTTTTAATTTTAAACTCCTAATAGTTAGTTAAGGAGATTATTATGGAATATCGTGAATTAGGAAAAACTGGTATTAAAGTATCAGAAATTGCATTCGGTGCCGAATTTTTAGTGGAAAGACCTTATGAAGATACTGAAGAATTGATTAAAGCCTGTGAAGCCAATGGAATTAATTTTGTTGATTGCTGGATGAGTGAACCTGATGTGCGTTCACATTTGGGCAGAGCCATTAAACCTAATCGTGAAAATTGGGTAATACAGGGACATATTGGATCAACATGGCAAAACGGGCAGTATGTAAGAACCCGTGACATGGATAAGGTAATCCCTGCATTTGAAGACTTTATGGAAAGGTTTGAAATTGACACTCTTGATTTCGGTATGATTCATTATGTCGACCAGATTGAAGATTACAATGGGATAATGAACGGTCCTTTCATTGAATATGTGCGCAAGCTGAAAGAGGATGGAACAATTGCCCACATTGGACTGAGTACTCACAACCCTGACGTTGGAATTTTGGCTGCGGAAAATCCTGAAATCGAACTTCTGATGTTTTCAATAAATCCTGCATATGACATGTTCGGTGCGATGGAGGACATCGAGGAGTACAGAAAGGAGGATGCCTATGACGAGACAATGTTCGGTTTAAATCCTCAAAGAGCAGAGATATATGAATTATGTGAGAAAAACGGAACTGCAATTACTGTAATGAAAGGATTTGCCGGAGGGAACCTTTTGTCCGATGAGACTTCGCCGTTCGGCGTTGCACTGACACCGATTCAATGCATCCACTACTGCCTGGAACAGAAAGGAGTAAACAGCATTTTTGTCGGTGTGAAAACGGTCGACGAACTGATGGAATCACTGAAGTATTGCGATGCGACTGAAGCTGAAAAGGACTATGCTGAAGTATTGAAAAATGCTCCAAAACACTCCTTTGAAGGACAATGTACTTACTGCGGCCATTGCGCTCCATGCACATCTGAAATAGATATTGCAATGGTTAACAAGTTGTATGATTTGGCTAAAAACAGGGATGAAGTGCCGGCCAGTGTTCAGGAACACTATAACAATTTGAAATTCAATGCAACTGAATGCATTGCATGCGGTGACTGTGAACCTAGGTGTCCTTTCAATGTTCACATAGTTGATGTGATGCTTGATGCACAGGATTTATTTGGATTTTAGTGTCGAATTTGATTTTTAATCTAAATAAATTATTTTTTTCCTTTTTAATATTCTATATTAATTTTTAATTCAAAGGTTAATGTTTCATCGTTAATTTTTCCTTTTAAAATCCATAAGCAGTTATTTGCAGCTATTAATTCATAATCTTCCCATTCTCTTGAAAAAATTCCGAAGTTTTTGTCGGAGGGTGGGGTGTACATTTCTTTTGTATGATTATGTATGGTAGCTACAATATGCTTGCTAAATTCATTATCTTTAAAATTTAATTTAACAATATTTTTTTCACCAATTTTACATTTAAGTATCTTTCCAAATCATTATCAGTCACATCACTTATCATTAACATAATTGTCAAAAATATTATTCT
>NZ_JAZQIJ010000073.1:0-6173 GCF_045541095.1 Methanobrevibacter sp. | reverse complement strand
AAGTGAAATCTACTATTAATACTCATTTAAGGAGTTTTAGAATATTTTTCCCTAATTTGCATGATAGTATTTCTAAATTATTCCAGGCTGATTTAAGCAGGTTATCTGAATTATCTCTTAAGGAATATGTTAATTTATATAACCGTCTAAAGACATATGCTTACAATTACTTTAATGTATTCAAAAATTCGGAATCTTTTAAAAAGGAAATGGAATTTAGAAACGATTTTGAAAATGGTATGTATGATATGCAAATAATTTTATTAAATGATAGTACATTTAACTTTTTTGACAGTAGCCCTGTTGATTTCCTTAGGAATCTTGATAATAGTGATGCTGAAACAATTAAAAGTGTAATTTTTAGTGAAATGGCTTATATTGGTATAAAGAATCAAGGTTTATATCAATATATTACTGATAAGTTTTTCAACGGTAAAGGGCCGGCTCAATATTTTTATTCTATACAGGACAAAATTCCAAAAGGCATGGAGGATAAATTTTTCCAGGACTTCTATAAAAACATTCAAAATGAATTTAACGCCATGAGGAACCTGCTTAAGGTTTTCTCTAGTTTAAAAACAGATGAGGATAGGATAAATTGTTACCTTGCAGGTTTTGAAAAGGCCTATAATGTTAGCTTACGTTCAGATGCGGCCAATTTTACAAGAACTTTGTTAATTGCTCTAATGAATCTCCATGTGCATGATCAGTATAAGTTAGAAAATGAACTTGTTCGAGGATTAAATAAAGATGGCAGTCTTAAAAAGGAAGTTAAAGAAAAGATAGTTAGCAAAATTTGTCAAGAATTTTTCAAATACTATGATGGGGATTTTGTTTTAGATGAACCTGATTTTACAATGTTTGTTGAAATCTTGACTTTGAATTTCCAACAAAACTTTAATGTCAAAATAATGGCTGATTACCTGGATCTCATTTCACTTGAAGGAGGCACATCTAAATTTGGAACTAAAAATCTCGCCAGATATAATTTAATATTGTCCTTGATTTTAAAGAATAAAATCATGTTTGGCAGTAAGAATGTTGTATTATATCCGGAAGAATTGGATTTATTAAATAACTTAACCGCTCTTAGATGTTATAATCTTATGAATGAGATTCTTCAATTAAAACTCAACGCAGAATTTTCAAATAAAAACACTGTTGCAGAAGGGCTCATTCCGAAACTTAATAGTATACTTAATTCAGTGGAGTATAAAATTTTAAATCATAAAAAAGTTAATGCAGGTGATAAGCATATAACTCCTTATTATGCTATCTTTAATAATGCTAACAATTTACCTAATAGTCTACAGGGTTTGATTAATCGAATAGAAAATGAGTTAACACAGTTGGGTCAGTTTGATTCTAACCTGCTCGAGAATATTAGGGTTAAATATTTAATGGGGAGGACTATTCCAGATCTTATTGATGAATATCCTGAGATGTTTACACAAGGAAGATTGAAAGGTTTTTATAGTCAGATTATGAAAATGCTTAACTCATGGAGGAACCAGGACATTTTAAATGATGTGGCAAAAGTATAATATCAAAAGTATAGTATATTTATTTAAATGAGTTTTAGACTGATTTCATATTGAATTGTTACAAATTAAATTGAATATAGGTGGTCAATCATAAACTTATTTATATGACATTTAACTACAATATAATTGTTGGAATATTAACAAACAGGAATATAATCTGGGATAACTTGGAAATCCTCACTCATAATAGTATACATACCAAGAATTATCTTCAGATATTTAACAGGTGATTTAAGATGTGTTCTAGTGGAGGGCCAATGGCCGATATTGATTTGAAAAAATTAAAAACAAAAAAATACCATTGTAAAGACTGTGGAAATACCTTTAAAGGTATCGGAAAAAAAGTAGTTTGTCCTTCTTGTCAAAGTGACAACGTTGAGCTTGCAGAGTAAATAAAATTTACTCTATTTTATTTTTTTTTTAGTGATTTTATGAACATTGATTTTAAAAACGATGAAATTCTATTTATTGAAGGTGAAACCGGGATGGTCGGCATAGTTAAAGTGGCTTATGAAAATAAGATGCTTTTTATAGCC
Source organism: Methanobrevibacter sp. (assembly GCF_045541095.1). Taxonomy (GTDB): domain Archaea; phylum Methanobacteriota; class Methanobacteria; order Methanobacteriales; family Methanobacteriaceae; genus Methanocatella. Next base: position 4,093 of record NZ_JAZQIJ010000073.1, on the reverse strand, counting down.
ACCCAAGACAACGAGGAAATAGTTCAGTTTTTGGAATCTGATGACATTATTGCTGTATCAAATTTTAAGAAAGACAAAAGGGCAATACGTTCACAGGCTTACCTCAGCCGTGAAGAATCATCCCCTCTAGTAATTTTAAACAAGGATCATCCATCAACCAAACGTTTGGAAACTGTCATATCAATTGGAGATGAAGTAAATCTGAATTGTAACATAACTCCGGGTACCCATCCGGAACAGAATGTGCTGTGTTCCTGCGACAGTCTGTCAGGACTTGAAATCGTCAAAACACCGACCGGCGTTAAATTAAACCGCCAATTCGATGATTATTCAATAGAAAAATTTTAGGTTGAAAAATGTTATTTGTTGATTCATTTTATATGTTTTTAGGGCAGTTAGTGGTTCTTGTAGTTGGTATAATACTCATTTTAATGATTATAGTGCTTATTTTAGGAGTTCTGATTGCAAAGAAAAACCAGATAAAATTCCCGAGATTCCTGCTGTATATAGTTGATTTGCTCTATTCTCCACTGAAGACTATTGCTCACTTTTTAAAATTTGACGACAATATCATTGACGACATTGCCATTAAAGTCCGTGATGAAATCAACAAGGAAAAATTCAAAAAGATTCCTGCTGAAAAAACACTGATATTTCTACCTCACTGCCTGAGGCATGGGGATTGTCCTGCAACACTTCAAAAGGAAGGCCTTAACTGTACTGAATGCGGATTATGTTCCATTGGAGTCATCAAAAAGAAATCCGAACCTTTAGGATATAAGTTATATATAGTTCCGGGTTCAAGTTTTGTTAAAAAGATAGTTATGGAAAACAAATTCCAGGCCGTACTTGGTGTGGCATGCCATGAAGATTTAAATCAGATGATGATGCTTTTGTCCGACTTCTGCCCTCAGGGGGTATTGCTTGAAAAAACAGGATGTTTTGAGACAAAAGTAAATGTTAAAAAAGTATTTGAAAAACTGGATTCCAAATACTAATCTGACATGCTTTTTTTAACTCATTTTTACTTTTAAATTATATACTCTCTTAAATCACTGATTTGACTGTCCGTTATCGAAACTATAATAGGTTTTGAATATTTTTGATTTTTTCATATGTCTCTTCATCTTTCGTAATGTCAAATTTAAGATTAAGGAAATATAATTCCTGGTTAAATAACTTATTTTCTTCGTATTCTTCAATAAGTTCATTCAATGTGGTTAAAATAAATGGATTTGCACCAATCTGGATATTTTTATCCTTAAGAATATTGATACTTTCTTCCAGAGTCAAATCGACTTTGGGATTTTTGTTTTTGATGTAATTGATTTCTGAATATGCTATTGGGCTTAATTCAAAGTTCATGCTGTATCTGAATAGTGCAAATGCGGTTTCAAGCTGATCTTCTTCGACATAATAATAGCCAAGTGTCCTGTAGCATCTTGCAATGTCTTGAGGATAATATGCATATTTAAGGGCATCAGTTGCGTACATGTAATATTTATTGTATGTATAGGTGTGAACTTTGTAAATCTCACATAGCTCCAACAGTATTCTTGAAGAAACGGGATTTATCTTAATAGCTTTTTTCAGATATGTCTCGGCTTCTTCGTATTGTTTTGTTTCAAGAAGCAAAAATCCGTAGATGTAGTATAAATCCAACAGTGGCTGGTTGTCTGGAATGTATCTTAAAGTCTTTTTAGTTCCAATATATGTGTTGAATAATATTTCTTCTAGGGGGTTTGTGAAAAAGTGATATTCGCTTACTTTATCATCTTCAAACATTCCCGGAAAACTTTCCATGAATTTGCCTAATTTTTCTAATGCGGTGTTATATTCTCCACTTTCTATATCATAGGAAATGTCGTTTAAAATATCCATTATCGGATTTTCATTATCGGATATTTCAATAAATTCGTTTTTTTCATCTTCGCTAAGACAATCCCACATCATGCGGGAGATTTCCTTGATTATCTCTTTGTTGTAGGGATGGTCTACATATTTTTCAATCTGTGATGATAAATACTGTTTGTTCAAATCAGGATTTTCACCTAAATTAGACCTGATTTCATTTATTATTTCTTCGTACATTAACACACCAAAAGTTAGATTAATGGGTAATATTTTTATATTATCCTTACTTATATTATATATGTATAAAATGTTTCCTTTTATATTGTTTTATATTAAAAAATTTAAGGTGATTATGAAATGGCAAATCAACCAATATTTATCCTTCCCGAAGGGACTGAAAGATATACTAAAAGAGATGCTTTAAGAATGAATATTACAGCAGCTAAAGTATTATCCGGTATTGTAAGAACCACTTTAGGTCCTAAAGGTATGGACAAAATGTTAGTTAACTCATTAGGTGACGTTACTGTTACCAATGACGGTGCAACTATCATGAGAGAAATGGAAATCAATCAACCTGCAGCCAGAATGCTTGTTGAAACTGCTAAAAAACAGGAAGATATTGTAGGAGATGGAACTACTTCTGTTGTAGTTATTGCAGGTGAATTATTAGCTAAAGCTGAAGAATTATTAGATGATGGAATTGCAACATCTGTTGTTGTAAAAGGATTTAGGAATGCAACCGCTAAAGCTGTTGAACTTTTAAACGGAATTGCTATTGATGCTGACGATGAAGAAACTCTTAAAAAAGTAGCAGTAACTGCAATGAGCGGTAAAGGTTCAGACTATGCAAAAGATCATTTAGCAGACATTGTTGTAAAAGCTGCTTTAAGAATCGAAGAGGATGGAAAATCCGATATTGACAACATCAACATTCAAAGGGTTTCCGGAGATTCAGTAGAAGATTCATTTTTAGCAGAAGGTGTTGTAATAGATAAAGCACCTTTATCCAAAAACATGCCAAAAGATGTTGAAAATGCAAAAATCGCTATCATGAAATATCCTATTGAGCTCAAAGACATTAACACTGATACTAAAATTGACATAACCAGTCCTGATCAGTTTGAAGCTTTCCTCCAACAGGAAGAACAAATGATTAAAGACTTGGTCGGCAAAATCATAGATTCAGGTGTAAACGTTTTATTCTGTCAAAAAGGTATTGACGACATGGCAGAACACTACTTGAAAAAAGCCGGAATTATGGCTTTCAAAAGAGTTAAAAAATCTGATATTGAAAGAATTCAAAAAGCTACCGGTGCAAAACTGGTAACTGACATTGAAGATTTAACTCCTGATAAATTAGGTAGTGCAGGTCACGTATATCTTGACAAATTATTTGACCATGAATTGACCTTCATTGAAGAATGTGAAAATCCAAAAGCATCCTCCATTGTTTTAAGAGGAAGTACCCGTTATGTAACTGAACAAATCGCAAGAGCATTAGACGATGCTTTAGGTGTAGTTGCAGCTACTATCGAAGAAGGTAAAGTTCTCATCGGTGGTGGAGCATGTGAAATCGATTTGGTCAAACAGTTAAGGGAATACGGTGAATCTGTAAGCGGCAGGGAACAGTTAGCTATCTTAAAATATGCTGAAGCATTAGAAGTTATCCCTAGAACATTAATTGAAAATGCAGGTTTAGACACAATTAACCTGATTGCAGATTTAAAAGCAGCTCATGAAGAATCCAAATTCATTGGAATCAATGTATTTACCGGTGAAGTCGTTGACATGAAAGATGCTGGTGTAATCGAACCTTTAAGAGTTAAAATCCAAGCACTTCAGTCTGCTGGTGAAGCATCTGAAATGATTTTACGTATTGATGATATGATTGCTGCTAGAAATGCATTGCAATCTACCGGACCTGATGAATCCGGTAATGATGCAAGTGGTATGCCTCCAATGCCTCCTGCTGGAGGAATGGGTGGAATGCCTCCAATGATGTAAATGTAAAATATATATTTTACATTTCTTTTTTTTCTTTTTTCGGGCTTATTTTTTATTATACTCACTTATTTTCATCGTTTTTAATTATAATTTGATTTTTTTTGATTGTTTTAATTAATATCTGTTTAAATTATGCCTATTTTTCTATAAAAATCAATTATATTATTGTTTAGATTTTAGTATAGTTACTTTTCTTAATATATTAATTCATATTGTTTAAATCTGTTATAAA
>NZ_JAZQIJ010000072.1:0-5000 GCF_045541095.1 Methanobrevibacter sp. | reverse complement strand
CATTTTAGATTAATTTATTATTGTTAAAAAACCTTTATAAGTAAAAATATTTGAAAATAAAATACATGAAAGCAAAATACACTCATAAATTTATTATTTATAATAAACAACGTATTGAAAACAATTACGATGGATTAGTTGAAAAATTAGCAGAATTTGACAGTGAACCTATACCAAAGGATTTTTTGGAAAATCTAAATGATTTCTCTGAACTCTTCAGAAAAAAACGATTGGAGTTTTATCGTAAAAATCCAAGTAAAATGTGCACCATTGATGAAATATTGCCGTATAGCGAAGAAATAAACATCGAAACAAACAAAGTGCTGGCATTTATACATAAATACTATGAATTTAGTTGTTTAATTGTTGGTATTGATTATTTCAACGGTGAAGATGAATACATAGAAAAATATTTTTCAGTAGGTGATGCAAGCTATTTTGGAGGAGGATCATGGGAGTTAACCATGAAAATTGTTCTAGGACATTTTTATGGATTATACGGCAATGAGTTAAATCTTTTTTTAAAGGACAGTGATTTGGAACATTTAATCTAGAATTTCAATCAGGGTGATACCATGGATGAAAAACTTATATATGAATTATTTGGGGGAAATGAACTTTCAGATGACTATTTGACTTTATTGGAAAAATATCAGATGACAAAAGAAGATGGAATATTAATAAGAAATGAAACAGTCGAATTTGTTTCACCATTAAACAGATATGGAACTTATGAAGATTACGAAATGATGATGATAACTATTGATGAGTTTAGAAGGCGGTTTTCAGACAGATTTGAAAAAATTCACAACCGTGAAATAAACTTGGATGTATTAAATCAGTATAAACCAAATAAGTTGTATTGGGATATAAAAAACGATCAGAAGAAAACAGAACAACTTTTAGCGCCTTATACTGGTGAAGATTTTTTAAACGACATTTTTCTAAAAGACCTGGTGAAATATAATTTGCTTGGACATTATACAAATATGTGCCATTTTCTTTGTAACACGCCCAGTAAAGAATTTGTTGGGAAAGATGTTCGCCAGTACTGTCTTTTGAAATTTGAAAAGATGAATCTCCTGGATAAAATTGAAAAAACACATCCGCAATCAATGAAAGATGCAATAAGATGTTTGATTAGCGCTTTAAGTTTGGAGGAACTTGATGAAGTTTATCAAAACAGTATGGGAATATATAAAGGCATTAATCATTTCTTTTTTGGAATGTGGATTCGAAATAATTTTGGTCTAAACCAAAAGGTCAATTCAAGATTAGTCTATGAATGTTACACCTCCAAGCATAATGATGATTCAATTTGTAAGAAGGGGCCATTATGGATGGCTGATGCAGCATCACCAATTATAGAAAAAGAATTGTGGGATGAACTTCATAAGAACTATGATAAAATTAAAAAACAAAAATTGATGGGGAAAATTGACTAAGAGAAATACATGTTGTGAAAGTCCTATAGAAAGTTAGAAATAAAAAACAATATTTTTCCATTTAGAACCGATTATCTAAAGAAGATTCTTAAAATAAATAATTAGTTATTGATATAATTGTTAGGAATTGTTTCATCATCATAAGAATAAGATTCTTCCCATTCACTATCATACTCAATATCTGGGTAATATCCATCCCAAAATTCTAATGACCTAACTTCTCCTTCTGGAAGAGAAATGGAGATAACATATCCATTATCCTCATCAATAAATTGATGGAAAACTTCATCAGGATAAAATGGGTCATCATCAAGTATATTATATTTAGTATAATTTCCAGCGAAATTTAATCTGAGAATGTGTCTAGGTAAATCTAATTTTATATTAAATTTATCTAATAACTCAACAACTGTTGTTCCATTGTAATCGTAATTTTCATTCCAGGGATATTGATATTGGTTTCCTTCAGGAGCATTGCATCGATAGAAGTTTAATGATCCATAATCACTATCAGGAATAGATACTTGAAGTTTATAATTATCATCAATATCTATAAATTCATAATATTCATGATTTTCAATAAATGAATGAGTTTCCTTAGAACATTTTGTATAATTTCCTTCAAATTCAAATTTGAGAATACGATTTGGCAAATCTAATTTTATATTAAATTGTTTCAATAAATTTTCAACTGAAATCATCATTATCCCTATTTATATTATAATATTATTGAATGTTTTAGATGAAAAGTTCAACTAATTAATTTTGCTATAATCTGGTTTCCAACAAAAATAATTTCGATTTCATCATCATTATTAAATTTATCATAAATTCTGCCCGCACTCATTGTGCCTTTTACAACCGTGTTAATGCTATTTGCAATATATGCTATTGTTTCATCATCATATTTGACTGCAATTGCTTCCGAATCATATGGGTTATCTGGCTCTTTTACAATGTTAAAAATAGAACCTCTTTTAAATAAATTTTCATTATTGAATCTATCAACTTTTATTGTGACTAAAACATCTTCTTTATGATTTTCAAGTATTTCATTAATTGATGATTTAAAATTGGAATCTTTTAGTTTTTTAATTGAAATTTGATTCAAATTGGTATTTTTAGCATTAAATTCTTTTTTAGAGTTTTTTAAATATTCTTCTAATGTAATTTTCCCAATTGCTAATTGATGAACTAACTCCCAATCGGATTCATCATAAAAACCTTCAGCTAAATATTGGTCAATGGACATATTTTCAATTTCATTAAAATTTTCATCCATGATTTTAACATGACTGATTATAGGTTTGAATTGAGGATATCTTCTGACGAAATCTAATGCAACTTCATTGTGGTATTCTCTAGATTCGCCAGCAGGTAATCTTCGACTAGTCATTCTTTCATTTCTGATATTAGCTTTTAAATATTCATTATTCTCAATGACAAAAATTCTAAAATCAAAATGATAATAATCATCAACCATTGATTTAATTCTCAGGGGGATAGGTTCTTTGATTGAGATTAATTCAGCTGTAAAACCAGGAGGCATATTCTGTAAAAACTTTTCGTCACGAATTAATGATCTTAATAGCAATTTAACATCTCCCTGCATATCTTATACTAAATATTTATAATTTTGAAGTTATTTATCAATAGCTTTATAAGAAATATTCAAAACTAACTCCTTTTATTTATTTTTAAAATATAAACCTTTTGAGAAATCAAATTCAGTCGTCTATCAAAATTTTGAATTAAAACATGTGTTGCAACATTCCTCTCAACAATATTATACTTTTTAACACCTTTTTTAAGATAAATCTTAATTTTATCATCTTTAAGATTGACTTTATATGCATTTGACAAAATATATTTCGAATCTAAATTAGGTTTGTCCGTAATATAGAAATCTGTTAATTCATCTATCGTATAACATTCATATTTAAACTCAAGATACTTCCATTTGTTCTGTTTCCAAAGTTTAAGCGTGAAATTTCTTCTTTCCTTTTCATTTAACTTTTTTAAAACAACAATATTTCTTGTTTTATCACTACAAAAAGGCCCTGTATGAGAATCACCCACACTTAAATAATCAACAGGATATAAAATAACAAAGAAATCGTATTTTAGGTCTAAATTATCATAACATTCCTGTAATTTGGAAACAATAATTTCTTTTATGTGTTGCAATTCATCTACAAAAATTGAATCATATTCAAAAATAAATTCATATTTTTTATTTAACGAATTAGGAAATTTAACTATATGAAAATCAATTAATGGATGGAATTTAAGGATTAATTCAGATAAAATATAATCTTTAATACTTTTTGATTTATCTACTTTTTTAATTTTATTGTCACCATACTGGTAATTTCCCATATGTTGCCTATGTAAAGCATCCTCGACATCTAATAAATCTCTTTTAAATAATGTTTTTAGTTCTTGACCAAGTTCAATATATGTGTCTTGATAGTTTTCATGTCCACCAAAGTTTAAAACTTGACCACTTTCAAAAGCGAGACTTAATCTCCAATTACAACCATCAAATACTACATTACTGTTATTTATAACATTATTTGCATATTCAATTGAATTCCACTTATAAACACCATATTTTTCTATCAAAGAGATAATTTTTTCAATATCCTTGTCATTTAATCTATTTCCATCATGAAAAATAACCAATTCTTTTTTATTTAAATCCGTGTGAAAATTATTTTTAACAATTTTAAACAATGCCCCACATTCTTTAGAATAGTCTATTCTCTTTAAAATTAGTTCTTTGCCTGTGGCTTTATCAAAAATCCCTTCTTCTGAAATGTCATAATGATATCCTGTAACTAATGATTTTAAACTATCTAAATTAAAAACATCTATGCCAACTAATCTTTTTAAAACATTATTGAAATCAATTAATTCTTTTGGAAACTCATTATAAATGCTGATATATTCATATTCTTTATTCTTGTAATCAACCCTAATAGTATAAAAAACCATTTTTCTTAAATCATAATTTATGCTATTTTTCTCACACCATTTTTTCAGATTGTTAAAATGCAGGTTTATTTCATTTATATTAATATCGGCCAGTGAGAATACTTCTTCTGTGTAATAATCATGAATCTTTTTAAATGCATTCCTATTTTCAGCATTTAACATGCTCCTAATTGAATGTTCATAAATTTTTTTCTCTTCAAAATATGCATTTTTAGCTTCAAAATCAATTATAAATTCATAAGTTTCATATGGATAATCGTATTCCGCTAAATTAAACCAGGAATGTATAGCAATTTTTTGAATAAAAACACCTCCCAATTCTCTTTCAACAATATCTTTAAATTCTTCATCGGTGATCGTTTCAATATTCTGTGAGATATATCGAATTGCAGTATCATCAAAATCTGCAAAATACTCCGGATTTTCTTCTAAAGATATGTCATTGATTTCCATTTATAACCCTTATATAGTTCTTAATTAGTCTTGAATGCAATTTATTAAGTATTGATTTAATATCCCTCTTTTAAATACTGTTAAATAATAATGCCTCAAAAATAT
>NZ_JAZQIJ010000071.1:0-8508 GCF_045541095.1 Methanobrevibacter sp. | reverse complement strand
TTATATTATCAAAGGTGTTAAAATGTCAAGATTATACGGTGACAATGAAGATATTAATTCTGAAAAGGTTAAAAACTTTTTTGCAGATAGGGCTAATCGTGAGTTGGAAAGTGATTTATCCATTGTTTTATTCCAGGATAAGGAAAATTCAGAACAAAGACACATTGAAGAAAAAAGATTATTGCATGAACACATTGATGTAACAGGTAAAAAAGTTCTTGAAGTCGGCTGCGGAATCGGCCGTTGGGTTGAAGCGTTACATGATAAATGCGAATCCTATCTTGGTATTGACTATACTGAAGATTTGATTGAAATAGCTGAAAAAACTTATGATTATGACAACTGCAAGTTCCAGGTCATGTCTGCAACAGATATTGATGAGGATGCGCTATTAATCGAGCCTCCATTTGATGTTATTATTTTCAGCGGAGTTTTAATGTACATCAACGATGAAGATATTAAGCTTGTCTTTGAAGAATTGAACCGTGTAGGTGCTGATGATAAAAAATTATTCATAATGGAGCCTGTTTCTCATATGGAATCAAGATTAACCCTTAAAGATTTCTATTCTGAAGGTCTGGAAGCAGATTATAATGCAATATATAGAACTAAAGATGAATACATGGAATTGTTCAAAGGTTTGAATTATAATAAAGTATTTTCCGATGATATTTTTAAAGATTTAAGTGATCATAGTGAAACCCACTATATGTTTTTCGTAATTGAATAGGTGTGATATAATGTTAAATTTTACAGTAGGCCCTGTAATGAGCAGTGATGAGGTAAGAAAAATTGGCGGTGAGCAAACTCCATATTTTAGAAATGATGAATTTTCCGAAGTAATGTTTGAAAATGAAAAGTTAATGAGACAATTCGTTTACGCGGATGAAAATTCAAGAGTTGTGTTCATCACAGGTTCCGGAACTGCTGCAATGGAAGCTACTGTAATGAATGTGTTTTCAACCGAAGACAAGGTTTTGGTTGTTAATGGTGGTGGATTTGGTCAACGTTTTGTTGATTTATGTGATTTGCATGACATTCCATTTGAAGACATCAAACTTGATTTCGGTCAGGATTTGACACAGGATATTTTAAATCAATACTCCGATAAGGGATTTACAGGATTTTTAGTAAATATCTGTGAAACCAGTTCTGGAGTTCACTATGATTTGGATTTAATCAGTGATTTTTGTAATAAGAATGATATATTTTTAGTTGTGGATGCAATAAGTTCTTTTCTTGCAGATCCAATCAACATGAAAGAACAGAATATCAACACATTGATAACAGGTTCACAAAAAGCATTGGCATGTCCGCCAGGAGTTTCAATCATAGTTCTAGATGAAAAAGCACTTGAAAGAGTTGAAAAAAATCCAGTTAAATCAATGTATTTCGACCTTAAAGATGCACTTAAAAATGGTGAGAGAGGCCAAACTCCATTCACTCCTGCAGTAACTATTTTGCTTCAGATAAATGCAAGATTAAAAGAAATCAAAGCTCAAGGCGGAGTTGAAGCAGAAATTAAAAGAATCTCAAATTTAGCAGAAGACTTCCGCTCAAGAATCAGTGATTTGCCTTTGGAGATAAAATGCAAAAACCTGGGAAATGCAGTTACCAGTGTGTACACCAACTCCTCTGCAACTGAAATCGTAAACACCTTAAAAAAAGAATATTCTATCTGGGTAAATCCAAGCGGAGGACAAGTTGCAGATAAAATGTTTAGAGTCGGCCATATTGGTGATTTGACAATTGAAGATAACGACAAACTCATTGAAGCATTACATGATTTGGAAAAAAGAGGAATATTAAAATGATTAAAGTAATTACCTATGGAACTTATGATTTATTCCATTACGGTCATCAAAGACTTCTAGAAAGAGCAAAAGAACTAGGGGACTATTTAATTGTAGGTGTTACAGCTGATGATTTTGACAAACAGAGAGGCAAAATCAATGTCAAACAGTCATTGATGGAGCGAATAGAATCAGTAAGGGCAACAGGGCTGGCAGATGAAATTATCATCGAGGAATATGAAGGTCAAAAAATTGATGACATCAAAAGGTATGATGTAGATATTTTCACTGTAGGTTCTGACTGGGTAGGTCACTTTGATTATCTGAAAGATTACTGTGATGTAGTATATCTGGAGAGGACAGAAGGTGTTTCAAGTTCAGATATCCGATCAAAATACAGAAGCATTAATCTGGGTTTGATTGGTGAAGGTAATGTATTAAAAAAATTCTATGATGAATCACAATATGTCAACGGAATCAATGTTAATGCAATTTTCGTAAGCAATGACTCTGAAAAGGAGGTTTATGAAAATGATTCCTTATTTTTAACCAGCAGTTATGATGATTTGTTAAATATGGTTGATGCGGTGTTTATCATTTCTCATCCATCAAAACACTATGAACATATTAAAAAAGCATTAACTGAAGGCAAACATGTGCTGTGTGAGTCTCCAATAGCATTGGATGAATCTCAATATTTGGAACTGGAACAATTGGCTAATGAGAATGATTTGATTTTAATGGATTCCATCAAGACCGCTTATTCAACAGCATATAACAGATTACTGCTTTTACTTAAAGGAGGAAATATTGGAGATATATACTCCGTGGATGCAACCTGTACCAGTTTAAGGGAATTTGATGATAATTCATGGAACAGCATTACTTCATGGGCTCCAACTGCACTCCTGCCGATATTTCAGATTTTAGGTGTTGACTATAATAACATGACAATTAATTCATTACTTTTGGATGATAAATCTAATTTTGATTTGTTTACCAAAATTGATTTTCAATATGATAATGCGGTTGCATCAATAAAAGTTGCAAACCGTGTCAAATCAGAAGGGGAACTTATAATTTCTGGTTCTGAAGGTTATGCTTATGTTCCTGCACCATGGTGGAAAACTGATTATTTTGAGTTAAGATATGAAAATCAGGAAGACAACAGGAAGTATTTCTATCAATTGGATGGTGAAGGAATAAGATATGAACTGGTTGCTTTTGCAAAATCCATTGAACTTGGAAAAAATAATACATATATCGATTCTGAAGTTTCAAAGTCAATCTGTCGTGTTATGCAGGATTTTGAAAATAAGAATCTGAACATTATTAAAAAATATTAATTTTAGGGATTTTATGACCAATCAGGATGAAGTGACTCTTAATCATATTAAAGAAATAGAATATATGATTTTAAAGGATTTCATAGAAATCTGTGATAATAATGGCATTGAATATTATTTAATTTATGGAACTCAAATTGGAGCTATCAGGCATCAGGGTTTTATTCCTTGGGATGATGATGTTGATGTAATATTATTCAGAGAGGATTATGAAAAATTCCTGAAAGTTATGGAGGAAAATCCTTCAGACAAATACACTATTTTTGATTCAAGGTATGATAATGAATACTTCTTCCAGTTTGGCCGAATTTCATTGAATGGAACTTATTGGGCTGAATACTGGGACAAGCAGGTGTCATTTAAATTGGGAATTCACATAGATTTATTCATTCTAGATAACCTTCCGGATAATAATCTCAAAAGAAAATTACACATTCAAAGATGTTATTATCTTGCAAGAATGTATTCAATTTCTGTTTTAAGATTTGACAATTACTCTAAAATTGTGAATTTAATTTTAAATTTAACTCATAGCTTGTTTAATATATTGCATTTGTCTCCGAAGTATTTTCAAAAAAAGCTATATAAACTATTTACAAAATACGATAAAAGCAGCGGACAATATGTTACTGATTTAACTTTAATGGAAAAAGTTACTTTTAAAAGAGATGATTACAAACCTCCTAAAAAAGCTCAATTTGAAGATATTATAGCTAATATTCCTAATGATGATTATAATACTTTAACTCCTATTTATGGAGATTACATGCAGCTTCCTCCTGAAGAAGATCGTGTAGCACATATTTTAAATGAAATTGATTTTGGCCCATATTAATTCAATAATTATATAAAAAATAACTTATTATATTTTTAAACATGGATAAAAAATCTGCATTTTTCATAATATTCAGTATAGTTATTTTGGCAGTAATGCTTTATTTTATAGGAATAGACCAGCTAATTGATGCTCTGGAAAATGCCAATCTGGCCATTATCGGTGTGGCGATTCTGATGCAGATTTTTACATACTGCCTATACACATGGAGATGGCAAATTGTCAACAGCATTGCAGACATTAACGTTAGTTTTAAAAGTTTATTTCCGATTGTTATGGTCGGGCTTGCGGTCAACAACATCACACCGTCAGGTCGTGGCGGAGGTGAACCGGTAAGGGCATATATCTTAGCAAAAGAGCATGGCTATGAGCTTAAGGAAACCTTTGCAACAGTTGTTGCAGACAGGCTTTTAGACACTTTTCCGTTCATTGTCCTTGCAATCATCACAATCATCGCGACAGTTTTTTATTTTCAGCTTCCAGACTGGCTTGATGCGGTTTTGGTCTTATCAGTTATAGCAATAATAGCAATTCTTGCAGTTCTCATCTACATGTGCATTAATGAGAGTTTTGGCGTTCGTGTTGAAAACTTCATAGTAAAGTTGGTTCGCAGATTCTACAAAAAAGGCTCTGATGATTTGGAAGTCAAAATCCATGAAAACATCACCGGTTTTCAAAATACCATGAAGCGTCTAATTGAAGACAAAAAGCTTCTCTACTATACCATACCTCTGTCCTTTGTTATATGGATTTTTGAAATCCTGAGGGTTTATGTGGTCTTTCTTGCATTCGGTGCAACCTTGAATGTCATCGTAATAGGCGAAGTGTTTATCCTTGCCTCTTTAGTCGGTATGATTCCTCTTCTGCCGGGTGGTCTTGGGGCCATTGACGGGCTTATGATTGGATTGTATTCAAGGGCAGGCTGTACACCATCTCTTGCAGGTCCTGTAACCATGGTTGAAAGAATGATTTCATTTTGGATGGCATCCATAATTGGACTGGTAATCTTGCCTCATTACGGTTCTTCAGTTCTTGAAAAGATTTCCATTGGAAATTCTGCAGAAGAGCTTGACAAATCAATTTCTGATGAATCTTAAAGACTTATTTTACTTATTTTGGAAAAGTTGTACGAAAGCATAAAATTGTTGTCACTTTATAAAATTGTTCCCAAATCAAAGAAAAACTATTTATATTTTTAAAATAATATTTAAATCAGGTTTCATTTGTTTAAATTCAAATAATTGTAATTTTGGGATGATATATGCGGAATGAAAGCTTTTGTTGGCAATCATTTAGGTTTAAAATATTTTTTCAAAATAAATATTATTCACCATTTGGAATCAATTTCGCATTATTGGCGCAATATTGCTTTTAAACAATCAAATTGTTCTTTATTTAAACAAATACTTTATATATTTAGAGTTATAAAGTTATAAACAATCAATTAACTTTAAATGAGGTTTTAACTTTATGGCGATAGAAACTGAAAGAAATAGGGATATTTTCCTTAAGTTTTGTTTCATGTATTTTCTAAATCATGTCATGGTTGTACTCAGCATTGATGAGGAAATAATTGACATACTTCCAACTGAAGAGATAACCTACAAAAAGACAGGCAGGGTAAAAATCTTTGACAATTTTTTCGATTTTAAGGGTTTAACGAAATCCGGAAAAATAGTCATTTTTGAATTCAAAAAGAATACTCTTACAAATAATGATTTAAAACAGTCATTTGAGTATTATACTCGTGAATTCTGCAAAAGCAGTGAAGATGTTGAACTGATATTGATTGTAATGTCTAAGGGCGGTAGAATCAAGGAGTATGTTAAGCTGGATTTGACATTTCATCCAAGAATAATCAAAACCAAAAAAATAAACAAACAGGAGGATTTAAATCTTATTCAAAACAAATTTGAAAACAATATTATGCTCACGTTTGAGGAGTGTTCTCTTTTGGTAACTTTGCCTTTGTTTGAATTGGATATTGGTGAGGCTGAAATTGTTATTCAAACATGTGAATATGTCAAATCCAAAAAGCAATGTATTCCCAAGGAAATGTATGATAAAGTGGTAGTTGGAAGTTATCTTAATATTGTTGAGTATATTGGTGAGGATAAACAGAAAAAATTAATGGAGATGATTGGTATGGCTGAAAAAGCTAAAGGTGTACTGCAGATGTATAAAGAAGAGATGATGGATGAATTTGAAAAAAAAATTGAAATTGCTAAAAAGTTAAAGGGTTTGCATACTCCTGAAGAAATTTCCAAAATCACAGGTTTGAGTTTAAAGACAGTCCTTTTGCTGTAATTTTATTTTTTAAGTGACTATAAATTTGATAAGGATATTGTGCTCACATTTGAGGAATGTTATTTTTTGATAACTCTACCTTTGTTTGAATGGGATATTGGTGAGGCTGAAATCGTTCTTGAAACCTGTGGATATGTCAAATCCAAAAAGCATTGCATTCCCAAGGACTGTTTGATAAAGTGGTTGTTGGAAGTTATCTTAATATTGTTGAGTATATTGATGTGGATAAACAGGAATCATTAATGGAGATGATTGGTATGGCTGAAAAAGCTAAAGGTGTACTGCAGATGTAAAGAAGAGATAATGGGGGAATATAATCTTGAAATGGCAAAAACCTTAAAAGTGTGCTTTCTCCGGAAGAGATCGCAAAAGTTACTGGAGTAAGTTTAAAAACAGTTCTTCTTTTATAATCTGTTTAGATACATTTTCATAAAATGGGAAGTTATCTATTTAAAATTTCCATTCAATCTTTTTTATTCATTTTTCATATATTTTTTTACCAATTTATCCTTTTTTAAAGCGAATCTAAACATTTTTAACTTTTGAGCTATAAAAATATATTACATAATTTAATAGGAAAATGTTTTATGTCAAAAGATAAGAATGAATGGGGCAGCAACATGTCATTCATCCTTGCGATGATAGGTTCTGCCGTTGGTCTTGGAAACATTTGGAGATATCCTTATGTGCTTTACTCAAATGGTGGGGGAGCATTCTACATTCCATATATTGTGGCAATTCTGATTATGGGAATTCCGTTTCTGATTCTTGAATATGGTGTGGGATACAATTTTAAGTCTTCCTTTTCAAAGGCACTTACAAAAATTAGCTCCAAATGGGAATATTTGGGCTGGCTTTTGCCGGTTGCGGTTTTTATGATTATGATTTATTACTCAGCTATTCTGGGTTGGGACGGAATATATATTTTCATGAGTTTCTTTAAGGGATGGGGAGCTGATCCTAATGCGTACTTTACAAGCACTCTTCTGCATGCTTCAGATTCATATACTGGACTTGCCAGTTTTGTCCCACTTATTGCAGTGTCAATGATTGTTGGTTGGGTAATAATATGGTTTATATCCCACAGAGACCTTGAAAAAGGTTTGGGAAGGGTTTCAAAGGTATTGGTGCCTGCGCTCTTTATCATCATGGTGATTATTGTAGGATTTTCCCTGACCTTGCCAGGTGCTTCAGTTGGTTTGGCAGAGCTTTTCCATCCGAACTGGTCACTTCTCACTGATTTTGGAATATGGATGGCTGCATTCGGTCAGATTGTATTTTCTCTGAGCCTTGGAATGTCAATTGCATTTACATATGCAAGCTACACCAAGGATGATGCGGATTTGGTTACAAATACAATTTCAATTGCTCTTGCAAATTCTCTTTTTGAAAACTTCGCAGCTTTGGGTGTGTTTTCAATTCTGGGATACATGTCATTGCAGTCAGGAATACCGGTGGCTGATATTGTAACTCAGGGAACAGGTCTTGTATTCATCGTTTATCCAACTGTGTTTAATGTATTGGGTCAGTGGGCTTATGTATTGGGGCCTCTGTTTTTCTTTACAGTTTATCTTGCAGGTCTTACCAGTATTCTCTCCACAATTGAGCCTTTGTCATTTTCAATACAGAACAAGTTTGGCCTTACAAGAAAAAGAACAATGACTATTCTAATCATTGTCGGAGCCATTTGTTCAATGATATATGCGACTTCATATGGAAGTAACGTTCTAGGTTATGTAGATACATTCATCAACCAAATTGCATTACTTTTAGGTGTGGTTCTGGAGTGTATCATATTTGCATGGGTATTTAAAGCCGAAAAACTCATTGATTTTATGAATGCCCGGTCAAAAACAATCAAATTGGGCAAGTGGTGGCTTGTGATTGTAAAATATATTCTTCCAATTTTCATTACAGTTGTATGGATTGGAGGTATTATTGATGTTGTCAATTCCGCAACTTTTGACCAGCTGGTCTTTACAATCATAATTGCGGCGATTCTGTTGATTGCTACATTGATATTTACATTGCTGCCGGCCAAAAGCTCTGACTGGAACGAGACTGAAGAAAGAGTGTAAAAAGATAGTTTTAAACTATCTTATTTTTTATTTTTTGAATATTTTCAAGAGGTTCTTTGAGGCGGTCAGATATTTCTTCTGCGCTCATTCCTGATTCTAATAGACTTTTTATTGTTTCTTCTTTTCCTTTAATTGTTCCTTCTTTTATT
>NZ_JAZQIJ010000070.1:0-2955 GCF_045541095.1 Methanobrevibacter sp. | reverse complement strand
TTCCGCAGAATAAGCCACAACGAAATTATACATCACCAATATGCATAAGTCAATACAAAAAACGAAAAGAAAAATCAAATGAAAAACATTAGGCCGGGGGCCATCTTTTACAAAGCGCGAAAATCAGTTTTCTAAAAACATAAGCTGCGGAGCTCGCGACCAAACTTATTTTTAAAAATAACATTTCAAAGGGTATATAATCCAATGAGACTATAAAGACCGCCCAGAGAGGCGCTAGAAGCCCTAAAAACCATTTTTCCGTGGGCTACCATGCTTCGCATATAAAAGAAAAAAACGACCTGCGCAGGCTACAGGCCGTTTCATAATTAAATTGTTTTTTTGATATCATTAATTTGCCGTTTCAAATCTGCAATAACTTCCATAGATTGAGAAAACATACCGCGAAGAGCATTCAACTCTGCTCTGAGCTGCGAATCTGTTTTATCAAGCCGGTTAACCACATCATGAGGAACAGTTTCAACGATGATCTTCAAAGGCTCCAATTCTAATTTCATTCGGCAGCACCTCCGAAATCAGAAAGAAAAGCATCAACCAAAGGCAATCCCAAGGAATTTGTATCAGCAATCTTGTACCGCAAAAAACGACGTAAAGAATTATAAACTTCAATTTCTTCTAAAATCAAAGAAACAGAATCCTTACAAATAGGAAGATGAAAATTCACTCTATCAGGATACCCATGATCAACACTATCACGCAGCTGCTCGAAGTGATCACGAAAAAATCGATACTCACAACCAATAGACCAGCGAAGAGTCTTCATAATATCGGCCCACTCAACTTTAACAGTAGTTCGATAATTTCTCATAGTAATATAACGATCTTTTTGTTTAGGCACAATAACACACTCCATTGATTTTTTTACCAGAGCATGATAAAATGACATAGCACGCCCCGGCGTGTATGAATACCCTCATGGAGTAAGGGCCTGCAATTCCAAGCTCCATGGGGGTATATTCCGTTTTTAAGTGTCCTGGAGGCCCGAACACAAATCAACTATTCATCCAGGCATCTTCACCATAACCAAATTCAATGCGACCTTTTTTCAGTCGAACAATGTATTTAGGATCAGAAAGAAGCATGGGATAAATAAACTTCAAAGGCGAGATTTTAGCCATATGCGGATAAGTACTAAAAAAATCTCGTGCGGACATCTGAATATAATCATCATTCCTCTGAGCCTTAACTTTACTCAATATCATTCACCTCCTCACCGGGAGATTTAATATAAACATCGGTCATTTTGTAGGTACCACAGGACCAGCCATATTTTACAATAAGCCATGCAAGAGCAGGATTCAGTTTTTGATTTATATGAACCAAATCGCCATCCTCAGGATCATCAAGCTTAAGATTTTCAAATGCATCTCGTAAAATGCCACCATAAGCAACTAATCGACGATGATGCAGGGCACCGGACAAAGTAACAACAATGTTATCAGTAAGGTCAGGATCCTCAGGATAAATATAATCAGAATCCTTTACCGCATATTTCGCTATTTCTGCAACAGCACTTGCAAGCTCAAGTGAAGCTTCCTTAGAAGCATTTTTATCTTTGGCAACACGAATATCAACCTGACTAATAGAAGGATCTTTCATAGCCTTCTGCCACATATTAAGCCATTTATCACGGGAAATATAATTCCGGCCGGAACCATAATTCAAAGGAACAGCAAGTACAACGTGAAAATGGGGATGATATGTACCAAAAGATTTGGAACATGGATCATTATTACGAGTAATTTCAAGAGCTCTAAAAAATCCTTTTACAACTTTGAAATCCTTATACCGAATGAATTTTCTCCATCCATCCATCATGGAATCAAGAACAAGAGATAATTGATCACCGGAACAATTAGGAACAGTCAAAGTAAGAAAAAGATATTTATACTTATCTCCAATGAGTTCCATAATCTGAGAGACTTGACCGAAAATTTTATATGATCTTCTCCAAGAACACATAGGACACATTCTGTCCCTACAAAAATTTGCAGAATGTAATTTACCAACCTCTGATACTTCTCCTTGATCTGTAATCTCATGAGCAAATTCAAGAAAAGACCCGCATTCAGATACACGAAAAGACTTTGAATCAAGACCAATGCGTAAATATGATTGACTTAGCAATACAGCATTATTTTTTTTAGGACTGAACTTCTTAGAAATTTCAATATCTGATTTATTCCATATGATGTGAGATTGACAATAAGTATTTTGTTTGCTATCATGTACATGATCATTGAACACAATAGCAAGATTTGAGCCTTCTTCATGCGCCAACATGAAGAGGCTTTTTTCTTTTGTTTGCATCAAATTTTTCACCTCGAATACGAAAAATCCTTCCGTCAAAAAAGTAGGAAAATCCGTTGAGGCTCTAAGAGAATCGGCGTTTTTTCAAAAGACCCGGTATTTCTATAGTATCAAGATAAGGTAGGAGCCACGCCCGCAGGCGGGCCCCGCCCGCATGCGGACGCACGCTCACGCTACCCATTCTTAATCCTTTTTAATACCATCAAGCATACCACGAGAATCTAATTCTTTCATGAATTTCATCATCTCTGCAGCCTGAATCATCATAGCCGGCATATCCTTAGTCATACGATCAGACTTCAATTTAGCTTGAACAGCCAAAAGAATATACGTAGACCGGAAAATCCCCAGAGCTTCACACTCTAAATCAATTTCCTTTATTACATCCGGAGGCAATGTAATAGAAACTCTCTGCGCATTCATTTTGTCATCAGCCATTTCCATTCACTCATTTCATATCAAATTTTAGGCCATTAATTTTCATCATTCCGCAGAATAAGCCACAACGAAATTATACATCACCAATATGCATAAGTCAATACAAAAAACGAAAAGAAAAATCAAATGAAAAACATTAGGCCGGGGGCCATCTTTTACAAAGCGCGAAAATCAGTTTTCTAAAAACAT
>NZ_JAZQIJ010000069.1:0-31404 GCF_045541095.1 Methanobrevibacter sp. | reverse complement strand
CTTTGTTATAAAAACTTTATTTTATAACTAATATTTAAATTTAATGGAAAAATAGCCATTTTCAATATAACTTGATTTAAAATTAGTGATAATAATTATAGACATTTTCAGCCGTTTTTTGATTCATGCCCTCTGTTTTGGCCAATTCCTCAACTGATGCATTTTTTATATTATCGATTGTTTTGAATTCCTTTAAAAGATTAATCTTACGTTTTTTTCCAATTCCAGCGATATCGTCAAGTGAAGAGGCTGATATATTCTTGCTACGAAGCTTTCTATGATATGTTATTGCAAAACGGTGTGATTCATCACGTACTTGCTGAAGCAAATGTAATGCCTTGTTATTTTTAGGAATTATGATTGGACGAGAAGAATTTGGAGTAAATATCTCTTCAAATTCCTTTGCAAGACCAATGATTGGAATATGAGTGAGATTTAATTTTTCCAAAACTCCGCAGGCCATACCCAGCTGCCCCTTGCCCCCATCAATCACAATCAGGTCAGGTTCCGGGTCTCTGTCAATCATTTTTAATCTGCGAGTCAGCAATTCCTCCATCATGGCAAAATCGTTAGGACCAGGCGTTTCCATTTTGAAATGTTTGTACATTTTTTTGTTGGGTTTGCCCTCCTTGAACGATACTTTTGAACCTACCGCAAACTTGCCTGAAATGTTACTGATATCATATCCTTCAATTACATGAGGCAATTTTTCAAGCTTCAGATATTTTTTAAGGTCAACCAAAGCAGATTCCATCTTTTTCTTTTGTAGCAGAATGATTTCGGCATTCTTGCGAGCCATCTTGACAAGACGCAGCTTTAAACCTTTTTGAGGCACTTTAATATATACTCTGTTTCCCCTCAAATCACCAAGCCACTCTTCAAGCAGATCCTTGTCATCGATTTCATCATCCAGAAGAATCTGTTTTGGAACATGCTTGTTGTAACCATAATACTGCTGAATAAATGCGGAAATAATCTCCGAATGGGAATCATATTGGGATGCGCTCATCAGAAAATCATCCCTACCGACAATCTTGCCGTTTCTAATAGGCATTATAATAACAACAACCTCGTTTTCACCGGGAGCAATAGCTATTACATCCTGATCCAAATCATCGTCAACCAAATCCACAAACTGCTTTTCCATAATCTCTTCAATAGATGCAATCTGGTCTCTGATTACCGCTGCCTTTTCGAATTCTTCCGCCTCGGCAGCCTCCATCATTTCTCGCTTGAGATTTTTGACGATTGTTGAGTATTTACCCTGGAAAAACAGATCAATCTTGTTTATAATTTCAGAATATTCCTTTTCGGATATCTTGCCTATGCATGGAGCGTAGCATAAATCTATCTGACAGTTCAGGCAGGGTCCATTCATGTTTCGGCATGTTCTGATTTTAAACAGGGACTTCAGGAATTTAACAGTTTGCTTTACTGAACCGACATCAGTGAACGGCCCGTAATATATTCCATTTTTGGTAATGTTTCTGGTAATGACCAGACGGGGAAACTTCTCATCAGTAATCTTTACATAAGGATATCTTTTGTCGTCCTTCAGCTGAACATTATATCTAGGACGGTGCTTCTTGATTAAATTGGCCTCTAAAATCAGCGCTTCCTTTTCGGAGTTGGTGACAATATACTCCAGACTGTCAAAATGACTCATCAATATCTGAGTCTTTGGCCTGTCAAGCTTTTCTCGAAAATAAGACCTTACACGGTTAATCAGATTTTTTGCCTTTCCTATGTAGATTATGGTGTCATTTTCATCACGCATTATATAGACACCCGGTTTTTTCGGCAAACTGTCAGGGGATTTGAGTTTCATTGGCATGGCTAACACCTAATTAAGTTCAACATAATCGTTGACAATTTTGACACGGTTGTTTGCAATCATCAAGTCAAGAACACCATTGATTCTGGAAGCAGTCTTTTTGGAAGTTGATCTGAATCCGAAATTGCGTGAGGTTTCCTTTGCAATCTGACCGGTTGTCAGGTTAGATTTGTGAAGGAGAACCAACTCTATGCTTTTGGCTATTTCCTCATCGGATATCAATTCAATGTTAGGCTTGTTTCTCTTTCTCACAACAACGTTATTGTTTGATGCATCATACAGGAAATCACCTATTCTGATTATGTCCCCTGAATTTTCAGCCTCATCAACAGCACTTATCACTGTCTTTTTAAGATTTGAACCTGCTCTTTTTATTTTGCAGCTGTCCTTAATCCTTTTTGTAACTTCATTAATGTGAATAGGGCCTTCAATATCAACTATTTCATTGATTGATTTGGCCACATTGGAAATAGGCTGGTTATATAGTTCCTGTTGTGAGTTCAATCCGAAATCTGCAGCCTCTACATAGTCAATAATTTCATCATCCATCTTTTTCTTGCCAGGAAGTTTATGATTATCAAATGCCTTAAGCTTGTTGTTTTGCTGGAATCTTTCCTTTTCAATTTCCTTATAATTTTCATCAGCAGATTGGATAATATCTTCCAATGCCTGGTCTTTAAGCTCTTCACGTCTTTGTTGCTCATTGACTGTAATAACAACATTATCATCACTGGCAATTTCTCTTTCAAGAGCTTCCTGTCTTAATTCCTTTTCAATTCTTTGCTCTTCTTTTTCGGCAAAGGTCATCTCCTCTTCCATTTGAATGATTTTATCTGAATCGTCATCACTCGGTCTTGACAGATAATCATTAGGGTCATACTCTTCAGTCCTGTCGACTACCGATACATAATCTATTTGTGTAGGATTTTCTATTTCATTGAGTGATTTGTTGATATACTGCATATCCTTTTTGATGCCCTTGATTGAATCCTTTAAAGACCTTTTCTGCTCATTTTTATAATAGACATTATTCTTTCTTAAAGGATTTGTTACGTCATTAGCACCCTGATAATAAACTGTTCCATCCACTTCTTCAGATTCAACGTCATTTTCATTACCTTGAGCTTCAGAAGAATCTTTCTGATTTTCTTCAATTGGTGCTGGAGCTTCTCTTGAAACATCTTCATGAGCAATATTCAAATAATCATCAGGGTCAGTGTCCCCAGCAGGTTCTTGAACAACCTCATCAACAGATTTTCTCTCAATAATCGGTTCGGGAATAACCTCATCAACAGGATTTCTGTCAATAATCGGTTTTGGAATAACCTCATCAACAGGTTTTCCAATTTCTTCAAAATTATCCGCTTGAACTTTAACATCAGGTTTTATTTCAGAATCCGGTTTTCGAACAATTTCATCTTCATCATCATCAAATATGCCTTTCATGAATTCACTCATGGCCTTATCAATTACTCTTGATGCCTCTGCATGTATTTCATCATACTCATCATTATTTAAATCTGGCAAATCATCGTTGAAAATGTTTAATTCCTCATCTTCTTCGAAATAATCATCATATGGAACATCTCCACCATTTACTATTTCGGCCTCAACGACAGAATCATCTTTAGGAGCAGGTTTATGCAATGGGATTTCTTCATCTGGCATGACTTCTCCACGAACAGTTTCGACTTCTTCAGGTTCCAATTTCGGTTCTCCACTAACAACATCGGAGATTATAGATTTTAAATGAACTCCTCTATGTTTATTGTGGATATTAACGTTTTCATTAGAAATATCATGATTTTGATGCTCATCATCTTGGCGAGGTTCATCTTCAGAGTTGGAATCATCATGATTTACATGAATCTCATCATCTACACCAGAGTCAACATCATCATGTTCAAAATCATCAACATAAACATCATCATCTACACCAGAGTCAACATCATCATGTTCAAAATCATCAACATGAACATCATCATCTGAATTTAAATCATTTGCTGATTTGTTGTCTTCTTTTTCTTTAGCGAAGTCATCTTCAAAAATGTCTTCAGAATCTACATTAACTTTATTGCTGAATTTAGGTTTATTGATGTTGGAATTAGTTATAATTTCATCATCATTGATTGAATTGTCAAACTCTTCATTAAACTGAGTTTCATCAACTTTTGTGGCATAATCGTCTATTGAAAATTCTTCTTCATTATACTCTTCATTCACTTCATCATTGCTGTGATCGACATAAATATATTCATCATCAGCACCCAAATCAACTTTATCCTCTTTTAAAGTTTCTGTGACTCCATCATCATCGAAAATATCATCAACTGCAGGAGTTTCAACATTCTCTAAATCTTCTTTTAATTCATCCTCTTTATCTATGTCTTTAGCGAATTTAAGTGTTTCGAAAAATGAAGTCTTAGGTGCGTCATCATCGTCATCCTTGAAACTGAATATTGATTTTACCCTATCTTTTAAGGATTTTGGCTGATTTTCATCGGAATAATCCTGTTCATCCTCCCAAACTTCTGCATTATCTTCAGGTGAAACACCTTCATCATCTTCCCAAACTTCAGCATCATCATTTTGGTTTGAAGGTTCATTTTCTTCTTCCCAAACTTCTTTTTCTTCACTTAACTCTTCATCGTTGCTATCTGAAACATCATCAGATTCTAAAAGATCTTCTTCATCACTTAAACCTTTCTCGAATTTGATTTCAGTTTCTTGGGAATTATCCTCATCATTTAATATCTCAACATCATCTGAACCCAAATCCTCAACAACAACAACATCCAAACCAGACTCAGACTCCACTTCCTCAACAACAACAACATCCAAACCGGACTCAGACTCCACTTCCTCAACAACAACATCATCCAAACCGGACTCAGACTCCACTTCCTCAACAACAACATCATCCAAACCAGATTCAGACTCCACTTCCTCAACAACAACATCATCCAAACCAGATTCAGATTCTACTTCTTCATCAGTAGTTTTAATATTTTCAGATTTTACTTTAGAAGAATCATCGCCTAACGAATCTTCTTCAATGAACTCTGATGGAGTTTCTTCGAATTCTTTAACATCATCATCTTCAAGAACGACAAATTCAGAAGCGGCATTAACTTCTTGTGAATCATTTTTTTGAGAGGTTGTATTCTCTGTTTTAGAAGCCGGCTTAAAGTCATCATCTCCAAAGAATTCTGACGGGTCAATTTCACTTACATCAATTGGTTTTTCTAAAAGGTCACCCTCATCAACTTTTTCAACTTCAACAAAATCTTCCGGACCAATATCAGATGGGTCAATTTCATTTTCTTCAGCTTCTTTTTCAGCCCGTTCCTTTTCTTCCTGTTCACGTGCCATGCGCAATTCTGCAGCTTTTCTTTCTGCTTCAAGTTTTCTTTTCTCGGCAAGTTTTTTCTCTTCTTCAGACCTGCGTTTTTCCTCTTCACGGGTTTGACGAATGGAATCTTCAACAAATTCAAGAAGCTTTTTACGGCCTAAATCTCTGTTTCTATACCAGTCTGTAGACCATAAGTGATATAATTTCCATCCCAATCCGGTTAATACCTGTTCACGAAGTCTGTCCCTGTCACGTGCAACTTTGCTTGAGGAATACATTTTTCCATCAGTTGTGATTCCCAGAATATATTTTCCAGGATTTTCATCATCCACAATAGCCAAATCCACTCTAAATCCAGCGCATCCTATTTGTCTGTCAACAATGTAACCGTTTTCCTCTAAAAAGCTGGCGATTGCATCTTCAAATGGTTCTTTTGTATATTCACCTACATCAGGAGTTCCTAAAGTAAGATTTTCTGCATATTCTAAAAATTCTTTTAAGGATTTTACACCATATGGTGGATTTGCTGTCAGGTTCATGTCATATGCCTTGAAGTTTGAAAATACCACACATTTTTCCCTTGCACGTGTAATCAATACATTTAAACGTCTTTCCCCACCATCCTGATTTAGAGGACCGAAGTTTAAAGACATCTTACCGTCCTGATCATGACCGTAACCTACACTGATTAGGATTACATCCCTTTCATCCCCCTGAATTGTTTCAAGGTTTTTAACAAAGAAACGTTCTTCCTTATTGTCTGAGAACAGAGGTTCATATTCCGGATGTTCCTTACGTTTTACTTCCAGCTCTTCAAGAATTGCATTCTTTTGAGCGACAGAAAATGTTCCGACACCTAAACTTTTTGTATCACCGTATTTCTCGAAGTGATTGAAAATTTCATCAACAACGTCCTTTGCTTCAAGAGGATTTTTGGATGATGCACCCCTTAAGTAATAGGTATTTGGATTGTAATGGAATTTCAAACCCAATTCAGGGTCTGAATGTGAAGGGGACGGATAAACAAGCAAATCATCATCATAAAATTCCCTGTTTGAAACAGTAATCAGGGATTCATGACGGGATCTGTAGTGCCATTTAAGCATCTTGACCGGAAATGACAGTTTACACAAATGCAATATGCTTTCCATATCAAGTGAGGTTGCTTCCTCCTCATCGCTGTCCGCATCGGACATCTGGTCAAAAAATGAAGTAGGAGGCAATTGTTGGGTGTCTCCCATAACTACTGCGGTTTTACCTCTCATGAATGCACCAAGTGCATCTTCAGGTTTCACCTGACTTGCTTCGTCAAAAATAACTACATCAAACTGTAATTCTTCATTTGTCGGATCCAAATATTGAGCAATGGATAAAGGTGACATCATAAAGCAAGGTTTAATCTGCTTTATCATACCTCCAGCTTTTTCCAGAAGTTTTCTAACAGGCATGTGGCCGCTTTTTCTTGTAAATTCTCCAGCCAGAATTTTGGCCTGAGGGTTTTCAGTTCCTCCAAATATCTTTGGAATATTGCTGTTCAGTTTGTGGAAAATCCTTTTGCGGTTCAGTGTCAGAATCTTTTTGTCCAGATCTTTGAATTCACGAATCCTGTTTTCATGAAGTTCACCGACAAATGTGGCCAGTTCCTGGTTTTCAATAAATAAAATGTTTAAGAGTGAATCTGCAAAGTTACCTTCAACCAATGCATTAATATCATCTTTTTTGATGTTTCTTTTCTCGATTGATTCGACAAACATTCTTGCATTTGAGCTTTGAAGCCTGTTCTTGGTATTGAGATATTGTGACCATAAATGAAGACTTGATAGTTGTCCTCTCCAATTATACAACTGCTGTTGCCATGCCTCAAATGGTACATCGCCTGTTTCCCTTTTAAAAATCAGCTTACTTCTAGGGTTTAGCTTATCCCTTAATTTTGACAGGTCTCTTACAAACTCTTCGCCTGACTCTATATATTCCGCCAAATCCCTTTCAGGCTTGAAGTCAAACAAATCTTTGCTCATCAGTTCAATTGTATTTTGTGAGAATGTTCCGTCTCGCACAAGTGCTGAAAACTCATTCATCCAACGTGCAATGGCTATCAAATCCTGAGGATTAGCATTCAAATGCCAATATCCTCCATAGTACTTTTGACCCAATGCCTGATTGGCTTCGAGGGTTTTTCTGATTTTAATAATAGCTTTAGCTTCCTGCAAGTCCCTAATTATTTCATCAACACTTCCTGGAACCGGTATCGCATAGTATCTCTCAACAAGTTCAATGTGCTGTTTGTTGTTGAAGAATCTGAACTTTTTGGTGGAAAGATTTCTTAACTCATATATCAATCTGTCGATATCTACCTGAAAAATGCTTTGATTGAATTTATTTAAAGCTGGAGCATATCTTTGATACTTTTGAAGCTCCTGTATTAATCTAAATGCATCGTCATTGTTATTATTCCATGCCCCTGACTTGATGATGCTTGCGTCTATCAGTTCGGCATTCTGAGACTTGATGATGTCAAATGCTGAAAGTGAATTTTGAAACTCATTCAATGTATCCGGCTTTTTGATTCCATAAATGTCATAAACCCTTCCACGTTCAACAAGGAAATTGTCAAGACTGTGAAGAGTATCATTGATGAGCATTTCAATTTCCCTTAAATCAGCAGGCAGGAGACTTTTCGGAGCGCATTTGCTCCATGGATTTTCCTTTGAGATTGTCTGATATAACTCCGCAAGGTTTTCAAGGGCAATTTTCATATCATCCAAATCCTTCAATGTGACACTTTCAGGATTTTCAAACCTGACCAAAGGCATCAGAGCATCCATTCTTGCAAAATGATCATCAGCTGATTCTTTCATACCATACAGCTGAAATGCTGATAGGTTTACTGCAAAAACAGGTTTATGAATGATTTGTGAATAATCATCTAACTGGCGACGCAGGGTTTCCAGTTTACGAATAGTCTGGTCTATGTTTAACGGTTCCTGTGCACGAACGTTTGTTGCCTTCTGCAAATCCTTGAGGAATTTTTTACGCCTTGTCTTGTGTGAGTGCAGTTCCAATACGAACTTGCCCAAACCCACACCGGTCAGACGGTTCTTTACAACATCCAATGCCGCCATTTTTTCTGAAACGAATAAAACTGATTTTCCCTCTGCCAAAAGCTCAGCTATCAGGTTTACAATTGTCTGTGACTTACCTGTTCCTGGTGGTCCTTCCACAACAAGATTACGTCCTGCCTTTACATCCTGAATAGCTGCAATCTGTGATGAATCGGCATCAAGTACCTGATACATGTTCTGATACTCAAGCTGTGAGTCAATATCCTCTTCCCTAAACGCTTCCTGATCGTTTTTGGCGGGATTGAAAATTGCCTGTATCAGTTCATTTTTTGTCAAATCAACATTATCGGCCCAAGCCTCAGGGTTTAAATCATTATACATTACGAATTTGGTAAAACTGAAAAATCCTAAAGCAACATTGTTGTTTACGTCCCATCCTTCCATTCTTGAAACAGCACTGCGAACGCTTGCAATGTAATGGTCAATTACTTCCCCATATCTTTTAAACTCAAAATCCGGAAGTTCAATGCCTGCTTCCATTAATTTTGCCTTAAGAGAAATGTTAGTCTGAATATCTTCTCCGGTCCATTCCAGATTGAATGATTCTCCAACCTTTTTCCTTTCCATAGCGACCGGAATCAATACCAGCGGTGCCTTGTTCTTTTGTCTAGGTTTGGATTTGTCCTTCCACTCCAAAAATCCTATGGCAAGGTATAGAATGTTATAACCCTGCTCCTGAAGCA
The DNA here is from genome assembly GCF_045541095.1 of Methanobrevibacter sp. Classification (GTDB taxonomy): domain Archaea; phylum Methanobacteriota; class Methanobacteria; order Methanobacteriales; family Methanobacteriaceae; genus Methanocatella. Next base: position 22,413 of record NZ_JAZQIJ010000069.1, on the reverse strand, counting down.
TAGTCTTTGCCTGGTTATTGATGTAATATAATCTTTTTTGGAGCTCTTTTGGAGTCAAATCTGTAGCTAACTTTTTATCTCCTTCGGAAAACTTGGAAAAGTCAAAGGGAATATGATCCCAAACTGAAGACTTGTCCTCCTTTTTATCCTTCTTGTTAGCCACAAAATACATCTTGTTTTCCTGCAGGACTAACGTTTGAAAAAGGTTTATGGGAGACTGATTTACTATTGTGATGGTTTTTGCTCTTGATTTAAAGTTAAGAAGTTGATTTCTTAATGTTAAATCCAATAGCTCCTTACGTAAATTCTTAAATTCCTTTTCGATTATATTTGATGATTTGTTTAACATGATGACCCTTTGTAGTGTTTAAAAAAAAATTCAAAATGCATATATAATTATAATCATATTAATTAATAAAGTTTTCTAAAAGTTAAATAAAGGCATATTTCAGCCTTGAAAACAAATATTGTTAAAAAATACTATTAAAAAGAAGTTTTAACCAATTGTTTTAGAATTATTTTCCAATACCTCATTAGTAAACTTTTTAATGAATCTTTTAGCCAGTATATATCCGAATATTCCGCCAATGAAACTTCCAAAAACAACTCCTGCATAAATTCCGTTCAAACCCCATCCAAATACGAATCCGAAAATGTAGGCGAACAATGAATCAAAAACCAAAGATCTGAAAAGAGTTATTATAAATGAATGCATACCCTTTCCAACACCCTGAAACACCATTGTAGACATGATACCCAATGGAACAGTTAAAGTGAAAAAACACAGAATAGATAATGCTCCTGCGATTTGAGGAGCTAAAAAACTGCTTGCTTCAGTATATGAAAACAGCAATGCGATTTGCGGAGAAAATATAAACATTACAGCAACCAAAACAATTGATATCAAAAAGCTGATTTTAATAGAATATGAAAGTGTTGTATTTAGGTTTTTAGGGTTTTTTGCCCCATATGCAACACCAGCAACAGTTACAACTGCAGTACCAATTGCAATTAATGGAAGAGTAGCGAACTGTACAACCCTCATAGCAACTGAATAGATACCAACTGCCACATATCCGGCATTTATCTGCAGCATAAGATTGATTGCAATTGCCAATGCTGAAAATATAAGGCTTTCAAAAGTTGATGGTATTGCAACCTGTAAATTCTCTGTAATTAAATTTGTCTGGAAAGTGTAGTTCTTCAGAGTTAAATCCAGATACAAATCTTTTTTAAACCATATCCAATAGCCCATTATAATGCATGACAACACGGATGACAATACGGTTGCCCATGCGGCACCGGATATTCCCCAACCAAAAATGTAAATAAACAACGGATCTAAAACCATGTTGACAACTGCAGTTACTGCTATAGCACCAGTTGCACGGCGTGCATCTCCTTCAGACCGAAATATGGCGGATAAAAGCTCTTCAAATACAAAAACAACTGACAATCCAAAGATTATGTAACTGTAATCCAATGCATATCTCATTGTATTTCCAACGCCCAATACGTCCAAAATCGGCACCATAAACACAACGGCAATGATAGTGAATACTGATGAAATAATTGCTGAAAGCAAAATTCCATGCAATGCAGCATTATTAGCTTGCTGGTAGTTTTCAGCCCCGATAAATCTTGAAATCAATGAATTTGTACCTGCGGCTACACCATTGCCCAATCCCACCAGTATGATATATAATGGAGTTACAAATCCGACTGCAGCTATTGCCTCCGGACCCAATCCGGATACCCAAATGCTGTCTGCAATATTGTAGAGCATTATCAATAACATTGACAGAGCCATAGGAACTGCCAGCTTAACAATCGCCTTTTTTGGGTCTCCAGTAATCATCTCAACATTGTCTGTTTTTGCTTCAGCCATATCATCACTTTATGCATCAAACGGTTTATCGTATATCGAATATTCTTTCAACTTCAAATTCTTCAATTCTTTTTATTTCCTGTAAATCTTCAAGCAATTTTTCTTTGTTTTTATTTGTAAGGAAAACCATTCCTCCTGATGTAGCCAAATCAACAGTTTTCGGATAAACTTGGTCATCACCGAATGAAATTCCATATCTGAAAGATTCCAAATCATCGAATGCTGATTCTACATTTGATTTGACAACATCAATGTCCTTATAGATAATTATGACTTTGATAATATAATCAGATAAAAGTTCAAGAGGTTTATCTGATTTTTCAATGCATTTTTCAGGATTTATATATGATTCGAGGGAAACTTCTGTGGAATGCTCTCCCCAGACGGTATCTACCAGAGTATACTTTTGGAAAGGACCTGATACTCTGCAGTTCATTTCAATTAAAACAGGCCCATTTTCATCAAATTTATATTCCCCATGTATTGCACCGTATTTCAAATCTAAAGCTTCGATTACCTTGTCATTATACTCTGCAAGCTGTTTGAAATAAGGATGACTTTCATCAATGGCTTCAGCATAATCATATACTGCACCTCTGCCTTCAATTACGAATTTTTCATAACGCAGTGCTGCAATTACTCTGTTATGTCCTTCGCAACATACAGAATCAATGATAAATTCTTCACCACCTATATATTCCTGTATGATAATATCCTCATCATCATCTGAAGCAATGTCAAATGACAGTTCCTTATTGATTTTGAGTGCCTCTTTTAACTCATCATCAGTTTTACAGATACACACACCCATTGTGGATTTGCCTATTGACGGCTTTACAACAACATAAGGATTATCCAGATTGGATGCAAATTCCTTTGCCTCATCAAATGATGTGATTACCTGACTTTTAATATAACGGATACCTGCTTTCTTGAGTGCTTCATGCATATGCTGCTTGCTCATCATTTTTTTAAGATTCTTAGGGTCATTTCCAGGCAGTCCCAAATCATGGGAAAGCTTGGTGGCTAAAATTATACCTTCATCACAGCCGGGAATTACTGCTATTGGATTTAATTCCCTAATCATTTCAAGTGTTTTTTCATAACTTTTATCAGCATTGATAAACTGTGGAGGCTCTTCACCGTTTAAGGCATAAACGCCATCGTGAAAAGCACGAAGCCTATCAAAATTCTCTTCAGTCTGATAAATCTCTAAGCTGATTGGATTATATCCCAGTTCTCTTATATCGTGAATATAATTTACTCCGGTTGATACCGGCTCGACAATAACAATATTTTCTTTCATCTAATCACCACCCTCTAGGAATCTTTTCAATTCTGGAATTACAACTTTTAACGCTTCAACATTAATCAGATGGTCATGTTCTACAGGAACATCTCTGATTATTAATTTTTCTGTATTTAAACAATCCTCATAACCTCCTGCCAGTCTGGAGAATAGATACTTATCCAATTTGTCACTGGCGTCGGTAGTAACCTCATTAGACTGGATGGTGGATTTGAAGTATATCACATCACCATCAAAATAACCCGGTTTATAATTGTACATTGCACTTGTGGATGCCAGCACATATGAAATCATGTCCTCCATATTTTCATGCACAGGATTTAAAACTCCGTCTTTCAGGAATTCACGAGCATATAAAATTTGATTTTCAACAATTGAGTCGATTAAATCCTCGTCCTCAACATTATACGCATCAAACAGGATCAGTTTATCCACTATTTCATTTTGATTTGTGAGTTGAATTGCCATATCCTGGGCAATGTCTCCTCCAAAACAGTAACCTCCAATATAATATGGTCCTTCAGGTTGAATAGTTTTTATGATTTCCACATATTTTGTTGCATAGTCCTCGATGCTTGCAATTTGGTTTTGCTTGTGGTTTATATTGTAAGGCTCTATAACTATAACTGAATAGTCATCCTTCAATCTTTGAGCCATATCATAGAAATATTCGCTTCCGAAGTTGATTGTGTGAATGAAGAATATTTTCTTCTTATCAGGATGATTTGAGAATACTTTGACATCATCACTGTAATCGGCAGGAGCGGATTTAACAGCTCCAGTCATATTTGCCATGAATGAATTTCCCAGATTATCCATGACCTCCCGGGTGAAACGTTCACTGTTGAATTGGAAATTGATGATTGTCTCATTATTTAATGTGCATACATTGATATTTACATCACAGCCAACATCATTTTCTCCTAAATAAAGGTGAGGTAGCTCAGGCACGTATTTGGAGTTGAACATCTTTCCAGGATTGGATTTGTTGAATTCTCCCATGTAATTAAACTTAATCAGTGGAATTTCATCCCTTTCAATACCCATCAAAACAGGATAGTCAAATCCGTTATTCGGAACCTCATCCAGTGTCATTTCAACATTTTCTATAATTTCATCATCATTTTGACCATCAAAGTCAATAATTACTGGATATGATGTATTGAGCCATCCTACGGTTCTGTCAATTAAAATGTTTTCATCAAAGTTCGCCCTTTCAGTATCTAATCTTACGGATAGGGATTTTTTGTCGAATACCTCATTCCATGATTTAAGAATCATTGACAGGAATAATGCATTACTTGAACAGGAATAGTGTTTAAGAGCATGTGTGAATAATGCTGAACTCAATTGTTTGGAGAGTTTCAATGAGAATGAATCAAATTTTCTGATTTTTGGACCAACTTCAGTGTGTTCCACATCATGTAAAACAGATAAAGTATTTTTCCAGTAATATTTTTGATTTAATACATCCTCATCATTTTTATATTTCTCAATGGCCAAGGCATAGTCCTGATAAGAGCTGGTTTTATTATACAAATCTACTTCTCTATCTTTATCTATTTGTGCATATGCCAAATTAAGGTCATTTACAATAATTCTTATGGAATCTGAATCGACAAGCAACTGATGGATACACATATAGAGATTATCGCAATTATCATCATTGAATACTACTAATTTTATCAAAGGTCCGCCGGAAATATTTATCTCATTGTTTACCTGCTCGATTTTATCATTGAATTCAATCATGTCGCAATGTTCTATTGTAAATATATTTTCATCATTTTGAGATCTTACAAAAAGCTTTCCATCCTTAAGTAGTGATCTTAACATGTCATGATGATTTACAACGGCACACATGGCCTTTTCAAGAATTTCCTCATCAATCCTTTTTGATGTTTCAAGTAAAACTGACCTGTTGAAACATGAAGGATTTTTCAGTTCCATATTAGCGAAATAAAGGGTGGATGGAGTCATATCAACAAAGCCTTCAATTGATTCCTGGCTGATGTTATTTGAAGATATCTTATATTCTGCACTTTCAGCAATGTTTTTGACACTTTGATTTTCCAGAACATCCTTAACTGAAATTTGAATGTTTGATTCCCTTAACCTGGTAATCAATTTTATAACGGCAATTGAATCTCCACCGAGTGATGAGAACTCATCATTTCGACTGACAGGTTTGTCAATATCCAAAACCTCAGAGAAAACATTTGCTATGGACTGTTCCAAAGAAGTCTTAGGAGGTTCATAATCTTTGCTTTCAGAAGAGACTTTAGGTAATTTCTGCTTATCGACCTTACCGTTGACATTTAAAGGAATTTCATCCATTTCAACTACAAATGATGGAACCATATAGCTCGGCTTGCGTTCGGATATGTAACTGCAAACAGTATCTTTGACATTGTCATCATCAAAGTCACCAGCAACATATGCCACCAGCTCATTGTTTCCGTTTTTAGAGATTGTCTGAACGGTAACATCACGGATTTGGTCAATTTCTCTTATTGTAGATTCGACCTCGGTAAGCTCCAAACGGTTTCCTCTTACTTTTACCTGACTGTCACGACGACCTACAATACCAATTGTTCCGTCAGGCAGCAGTCTTACAACATCTCCTGTGCGGTACATCACTCCATAGTCTCCGTCATCAAACGGATTTTTTATGAATGCATTTTGTGTTTCATCATCCCTGTTAAGGTATCCCTGCGCCAATTGGTGGCCTGCAATGTACAATTCACCTACAGCGCCTCTAGGAACACATCTCAACTCATTGTCCAGCACATAAATTTTTGTATTGTAATTCAATGCCCCAACTGAAGATCCGTGTATCTTATCTGAATTATTGATTGAAGACATGAATGCAAAAGCTTCAGTAGGACCATATGCGTCTACCAGCTCATAATCCGGAGGACTTTCCACGAATCCTAATTTCTCACCTGCAACAAGTAAAACATCAAGAGTAGTTTCATCAACAGTTTCTAAAAAGAGCTTACCCACCTGAGTGGTAATAAATGTATGTGTAACTCCATGTTTGATGAAATAATTGTTCATTTCAACCATGTCCAACCTTATCTCTTCAGGAATTATACTGAGACATGCTCCGGAATATAAGACCGCTCCTATTACAAAGTTGGAAACATCAAAACCAATTGCTGAAAACAATCCGTAAACATCGCCTTCAGAGAGATTATAATTCTCACTGTAGAATGCTGCAACATTCAATAAAGATTTTCTGGTGATTTTCACCCCTTTAGGAACACCTGTTGTTCCGCTGGTATACAATATGCATGACAAATCACCATATTCCACAGGCAGAGAATCAATTGATTTGACTTCCTCTTTAAGTATATCTGAAATATTCAATAAAATTGAGTCTCCTGTCAGAGATTGTGCCCTTTTAATGGTATCATCACTTACTATAACAACTTTTGCACCAGTATCTGCCAGGATAAATTGTAGACGATCATCAGGATGGGCATTATCCAACGGAACGTAAATACTGCCTGATGAGAGAATACCTAAAACAGACAATATATAATGTTCGCAACGGTCAGTCAGGAATGCCACTTTATCCTGTTTTTCCACGCCAAGACTTCTTAACAGGTTAGCAATTTTACTTGCAACATATGCTCCCTGACCAAAAGTATAAACCTTATCCTTAAATTTGACAAGGTCACTGTCAGGACATTTAGAGAGATTGTCATTGAACGAATCAAGGATGTCTTCATATTTAAGAGAGCATTCAGTTTGATTAATTTCATCTAGAAGTTTAATGTCATCTTCGCAACAATAATCTATATCGCTTAAATTTTCTTTTTCAAGGAATTGTGTTAATACTTCCTTATACACTTTAACAAATCTTAAAGCAGTGGCCTGGCTGAATTTATCTGAATGACCCACACTTACAAGATAACCGTCATCTATATCATTTACCACACAGAAGAACTCGGAAACCTTGTTTGCATAATCGCTGAATATTATTTCATCACCAATGTCTGAAACATCATTTAAATCAAAGTTATATTCAAAAATCACATCATTGGTTAAACCATAATCGCTTGCAAGCAATCTGAACGGATAGATGCTGTTGGACATTGATTCCAGAATCAAATCAGAAGTTTCACCTATATAATCTCTAATTGGCTTGTTTTTACAGTCCACTATAATCGGAATGGTTCTAACAAACATTCCTAAAGCATTCTGGCTGTAAAGTTCATGTCTTCCATGTTCTGTAAAGTTATAGTAAACTCTGTCTCCTCCTGTAAAACGGGAATAGGTATATGCAAATACTGCGTTCAGTAAACTGCTTACAGTAATACCCATATCATATGTAAGGGATTCGACACTATCCCGAATACCATGAATAGGCAACCTTACAGTTCCTTCACAACCGTCAACATCTCCCAATAAATTTTGAACGTCATCAATATCGGCAAATTCGCTTTTGAAAAATTCAATAGCGGAATCATAATCCGGCTCAAATCTTGACTCGAAAGTATCATTGCTGGCCTGAACAAAACCGTAATCGACATCTGAATTCAAGTTGGCTTTTAATGCACTGTAAAACTCCTTACTTATAATGCCATCGCATGTTGCATCGCTAATTATATGGTGCATATCATAAAATACAAATTTACCCTCATCATTATCAACAATGAAGAAACGGGCCAGATGTTCATCCAGATTAAACGGTTTTATAAGCTCTGAATAATCCTCAACATTAACCTTTTCAATTAATGGATAGCTATCGCAAACCATTAAAGGAAACTCGTCAGTATCTAAAATACGGCCCTTCAAAATAGGATGCTTACTGATTATTGAATAAATCGCATCTTCAATTTCCTCTAGGGAGTATGAGCCTGCATTGAGAATGCCATTGGAATTATAGGCAGTGCCTTTATCATGGACTTTTTCATCAAGATAAATACCCATTTGAGGTTCGGATAAACAGCAGACGATATCATCATCTTCAAATTCATATTTTTCAATTAATTCCAATTCGGATTTTATATTACCAATGAATTCAGTGAATTGATTGCCTATATAGGTTCCTTTTGCATAATCCCCAGCAAAGATATAATAACCTTCATCACGAGTTACATTGAAAGAAATACCATAGGAATCATAATCTTTTTGTTCACTATCCACCATCTTATTTTCAGACAAGAAGAAATTGACGGATTCAAACAACTCATTTCTAAATACAAATTCGGAACTTAAGAAATTGAAAGTGACCGGACAATGCTTATACTCCAATTCTTCAAGAGTATAAATTAAGGAGTAATAATTCAAACCTAAATTGTTGACTTGTTTGAAACTTCTCTTGAGACTATAAACGTCCTTCATTAAAGAGACGTTATCATATCCATTGGTAATATGTATTGGAATTGGATATTCACTTGTGAACCATCCCATAGTCCTTGATACATCGGCCAGACTTTCATCCCTACCATATGATTCTCTATTAAAGATTATGTCCCTGTCAAATGTCTTTTTATATGCACGTGCAATAGCCAGTGCCAAATGTTCCTCCTCAGACAGTTTCAGTAAGTTATCGACATCATAATTCACTTCAACATTGAACAAGAATGTGCTTGTTGTTCCCTTAATCTCTTTGTCATCCAATTTTTTATTAATTTCAATCCAATGCTGTTTTTCTTCATCTGAAATATTTTCCGCCAGCCGTTTAACATCATTTACCCAATTCTTATAAGGATATGGCCTTGTAATTTTAATTTCTTTACCTGAACCCATGTTAAAGTAGATATATGTTAAATCCACAAGCAGGATGTTCCAGCTAACCCCATCCACAAGCAAATGATGGAATACAAGGAAAAGATAAGATTCCCCGTTATAATGAACTAAATTAATATCCATCAGATGTTTTGTGACATCCAGTGAATAAATGGATTCCCTTAAAACGCTAAATCCTAATTCATTGAAACCGTCAGATATACGATGTTCCTTGATTTCACACATCCTGGTGTTTACAGGCAACAGTTCCTGAACAGGATTGTTTTCATCATCAAATCTATAAACTGCACGAAGAATATCATGAATATTAGTTAATTCGTCGAATGCATCCTGCAGGAGATCCAGATTTAATTCACGATTAGCTTTAAGTACAAACAATTGGAAATAATTATCAAGATTAATTTGATCAAAGAAATATTTCTGAATAGGCAATAAATCCACTTCACCTTCAACGGCGTCATATAAAACTGTTTCAACCTCTTCAGTGACATTCTGTGCAATCAAGTAAGGAGTTTTATAATTCAATATCTCTCTAGCAGTACAGGAAATATCGTTTTCACGAAGTAATGAAATGACACGAATTGCGGTAATGGAATCTCCACCAAGACGAACAAAATCATCAAATAAACTAACTTTCTCTTGATTAAATACGGTTTCAAACACTTCAACAATAATTTTTTCCTTTTCAGTTACAGGAGCAACATACTCAACATGCAGACTGTTTAAATCAATTTCTGGAAGTTTATGCTTGTCAACCTTACCGTTTACATTCAGCGGAATTTCATCCAATTTAACCACAAATGAAGGAACCATATAATCCGGTTTATTGTCCCCAACATAATCGCAAACCACGTCTTTTAGATTTTCATCATCAACATCGCCAGACACAACAACATAAGCCACCAATTCATTATTAGTGCCGTTTTTGATTGTTTGAACTGTGACATCATCTACTAAATCGATTTCACGTATGACTGCTTCAACTTCAGTAAGCTCAACACGATTTCCCCTGATTTTAACCTGACTGTCCCTACGGTCAATATAACCCAAAGTTCCGTCAGGCAACATCCTTACTATATCTCCAGTACGATACATTACATCATAATTTCCATCATCGAAAGGATTGGATAAAAATCTTTTAACGGTTTCTTCTTCACGGTTGAGATAACCGTCAGCTATTTGATTCCCCGCCAGATACAGTTCACCGACCGCACCTACCGGAACCCGCCTGAATTCATCATCCAAAATGTATGCTTTGATGTTATCCAGTAAATAACCGACTGAAGAGTAATCAATCTTTTCATCAACATCAATAGATGTTACATCAACACAAGCCTCAGAAGGACCATATGAATCAATGAAGCGATAATCAACATCTATTTCACCATCACCTAATTTTTCACCACCGGTAGTTAAAACTTTCAGTGAAGTCTTATCAATCTGACTGATGAAGAGTTTTGCAACCTGTGTGGAAATTTCTGTATGAGTTACATTGAATCTGATGAAATAATCATTCATTGCATTCATGTCCAATTTAATCTCACTTGGAATTATAACCAAAGGAGCGCCGGCGCAAATTGATGGGAAAATAGCTTTCATAGCCACATCAAAACCAATTGATGCGAACAATGCATAAACATCATCTTTTGTAAGATCATATTTTCTCACATAAAACTCAGATAGGTTCAATATTGATTTTCTTGTGATTTTAACACCTTTCGGAGTGCCTGTAGTACCGCTGGTATATAAAATACAGTTCAAATCACCATACTCCACAGGCAATAGGTCAAGAGAACCGATATCGTGTTTAAGAATATCTGAAATATTCACAAGAACACAGTCTTCTGCCAAATCCTTTGCCCTTTCATAAGTGCCGTCGCTTACAATTAAAACTTTGGCATCAGTATCTTCCAGAATGAACTGTATACGACTGTCGGGATGAGCATCATCCAACGGAACATAAACTGCACCTGCAGACAGGATACCCAATACACAAAACATGTATGCTTCTGAACGATCAACCAGGAAACCCACATTATCCTGTGACTTTACACCTAACTTCGCTAACCTGTCTCTAACCTCATTGGCAATGTATGCTCCTTCGGCGTAGGTATAGCTAACATCCTTATAGTGCACGAGATAATTTTCAGGATATCTGGAAAGATTTTCATTGAATGCATCAAGAATATCATCATGCTTCAAGGAACGTTCAGTATTGTTAATTGAATTCAGAAGCATTATATCATCATCTGAGACATATTCAATGTCACTTAGATTTTCACATTCTAAAAACTGAGTTAAAACCTCTTTAAACACTTTTACAAATCTTTCAATTGTATCTTGGCTAAATTTATCAAAATAGCTTACATTCACCAAATAACCGTCATCAAGGTCATAGATAACACATGACAATTCAGAAACATAATCAGTTTCATCACTGAATATTATTTCATCACCAATATCTGAAACATCATTCAAATCATAGTTATATTCGAAATTAACATCATTTTTTAAATCAAATTCACTTGCTATTAATCTGAACGGATAAATACCGTTGGACATTGATTCCAAAATCAAATCTGAAGTGTCAATTAGATAATCCTTAATCGGCCTGTTTTCACAGTCCACCAAAATTGGAATTGTGCGTGCAAACATGCTTACCGCTTCTTGAGCATAAGTTTCATGACGCCCATTTTCAATAAACGTATAATAAACATTATTGTCTCCCGTGAATCTTGAATATGCATATGCAAATGCAGCATTCAGGAAATTACTGACGGTAATTCCGTTTTCATGTGCAAATGATTTAACCTTATCACGAACACCCCTGATTGGAAGTATTACACTACCGCTGGAAGCATTGACATCGGTTTCCATAGTCTGCACATCATCGATTTCAGCAAATTTCTCCTCATAGAATTTTTTGGCAGATTCATATTTCAAGTTAAATTCGGCTTCGAAGGAATCCCTACTTGCATACAGGAATCCATAATCAATATCATTATCAAGATTTCCTTTCAATGCAATTGCCAAATCACGGTCAATGAGTGATTTTGTTGTCGCATCCCCAATAATATGATGCATTCCATAATTTATATCAATTCCATCTTCTTTTTCTACTATATAGAATCTTACTAAAGATTTTTCCAAATCAAACGGCTTAACAAGTTCTGAAGAATCGAAATTTTCATTTTTGGTAAAAATATCAATCTGAGGATTTGAATCACATATCAATAAAGGCAAAACATCCGTTTCAATTATGCGGCCTTTCAAAATAGGATGCTTTTCTATTAAACTGCAAATTGCATCCTTAACCTCACCAATAGAATAATCATTTCCACATTCATAAGTTATCAGTGCATAATATGCTATATCCTTATCATTTATCTTTTCATCCAAATATACACCAATTTGAGGTTCTGACAGACAACAAACAATGTCATTATCTTCAAAATTAAATCCAGCAATCAAATCCAATTCATATGTGAGATTTACAATGAATCTATTGAATTTATCTGAAATATATGTTTCATCAGCATAATTTCCTTCAATGAAATATGATGCAGTTTCACGATAAACGTTGAAAATCATTCCATGACAATCTCCACTGGCTTTTTGAATATCTACATCATCACTGGACAAATCCCTCTCCAAAGATTCGAACAATTCGTTTTTAAAGAGAAACTCAGTGCTTAAGAAATTAAATTTAACCGGACAGTGCTTATATTCGAATTCGTTGAAATCATAGATTAATGAAGTGTAGTTTAATCCAAAATGATTTACATTTTTAACGGCCTTTTTAACAGCATATACATCCTTAACTAATGAAATATTGTCATTTTCAGCATGAGCATCAATCGTAATTGGATACAAACTTGTAAACCATCCGACAGTTCCGGTGAGATCTGCAATGCTTTCATCACGTCCGTGAGACTCATTAGTGAATGTCATTTCCTCACCGTAAGTCTTCTTATATGCTCTTGACATAGCCAGTATCCAATACTCCATTTCAGACAGCATTAAAAGATTATCCGGATCATATTTTACATCCAAATTAAATTCAAATCTGTTTACAGGTCCTTTAATATCAAATTCATCCAGGGAATCATTAATTTCAATCCAATATTGTTTTTCATCATCAGAAATCTCATCGCCCAGAGCCTTTACATCACTAATCCAATTTTTATACGGATACGGTTTTTTGAGTTTAACATCGTTTCCTTCTTCCAGACTGATGTAAATATCAGTAAAGTCATTAATAAGAATGTTCCAGCTTACACCGTCAACAATCAGGTGATGGATGACCATTGAAACATAAGAACATCCATCATGATGAATCAGATTAACGTCCATCAGTTTATTTGAAATATCCAGTGACTCTTTGGACTGCAGAAGAGTTGCATTCAATTTTTGTGAAAAGTCATCATCAAAGGTCATCTCACCAATATCACAAATATGGGAATTTAAAGGTAAAATTTCCTGAACAGGATTATTGTCCTCATCAAACCTGTAAACCGCCCTAAGCATGTCATGATGATCAGTTAACTTATCAAAAGCCTTTTGTAAAGTATTGAAATCCAATTTCCTATTGGATTTTAGGACAAATTCCTGTGAGTAATCATCCTCTTTTACCTGGTCGAAGAAGTAATTCTGTATAGGCAACAAATCTAACTCGCCTTCCACTGCATCATAAGATACTTCCTCAACATCACCACTATATTGGGCAATCAGGTAAGGTGTTTTATAATTCAGAATATCCCTTGCATTCAAATGCAAATTATTCTTTTGCAGCAGCGAAATGATTCGAATGACAGTAATTGAATCACCACCAAGGCTAATGAAGTCATCGTGAATACCTATCTTTTCCTGATTGAAGACCTTTTCAAAGGCTTCAACAATCATTTTTTCCGCTTCATTTGTTGGGGCGGCATATTCTGTTTTAAGACTGTCCACTTCCACTTCCGGCAAAGCCTTTTTATCAACTTTTCCATTGACATTTAAAGGAATTTCATCCAATGGAACAATGAATGAAGGAATCATATAATCCGGCTTGCGTTCATTTATATAATCAGAAATATACTCTTTGAAATTATCCAATTGATCAGATATGACTACATACGCAACCAATTCATTATTGGCACCATTCTTAAATGTCTGTACAGTTACATCATCAACAATATCAATGCTTCTTATTATTGATTCCACTTCTGAAAGTTCCAAACGATTTCCTCTGACTTTTACCTGCCTGTCACGACGTCCTACTATTCCCAAAGAGCCATCAGGTAAAAATCTGACAAGGTCCCCAGTTCGATACATTACAGAGTAATTTTCATCATCTTCAAAAGGATTTTCAATAAATGAATTCTTTGTCTCCTCATCACGTTTCAGGTATCCGTCAGCAACCTGATATCCTGCCAGGTAAAGCTCTCCAATAGCTCCTACAGGCAGTCTTCTCAACTCATCATCCAAAACGTAAGCTTTAATATTGTCAAATAAATGTCCGATTGATGAAAAGTCAACTTTGGAATTTACATCAATACTTGTAACATCGATGAATGTTTCTGTAGGTCCATAAGAGTCTACAAAACGATAATCAGGATCTATATCTATTTCACCCAACTTTTCTCCGCCTGTGCACAAGACCTTTAGAGGAATATCGCTATTTTGGGCTATGAATAATTTGGCAACCTGTGCCGGAAGATGAGAATAGGTGATTCCGTATCTGATAAAGTGCCTGTTCATGGCATCCATATCCAATTTGACATCGTCCGGAATTATGTTTACGCAAGCTCCCGCATAGATTGAAGAGAATATTGCTTCCATGGACACGTCAAAACCTATTGAAGCAAACTGTGCAAAAATGTCATTTTCAGATAAGACATATTTTTTTATGAAAAATTGAGAAAAGTTTACAACAGATTTTCGTGTAATTTTTACACCTTTAGGAACACCTGTAGTTCCGCTTGTATATAAAATGCAAGCTAAATCTCCAAAAACAGCCGGCAGATTTGACAATGTGCCTTTTTGTGAAACAACATCAGAAATATTCAATATAACCTGATTTTCACATAAATCCTTTGCACGTTCATATGTACTGTCACTGGCAATGATGACTTCAACTTCAGTGTCTTCAAGGATAAATTGCAGACGGTCATCAGGATGAGCATCATCAAGAGGAACATAAACCGCACCTATTGAGAGAATACCTAAAATATTAAAAAGATACAATTCACTTCTTTCAACTAAAAATGCCACATAGTCCTGTTTTTTAACGCCCAATCCAGTTAATGATTTTGCTATCTTATCTGCGAAAAATGCGCATTCAGAATAGGTATATGAATTCTCCCCATACGCCACAAGAGGATTATCGGGATATCTTAAAAGATTACTGTTGAAAGCATCCAGAATATCATCATATCTTAAATCACTTTCAGTGTTATTATATGAATCAAGCAATGTCAAGTCAGATTGGGAAGTGAAATTAATTTCAGATAATGAAGTGGCATTTATCATTTCACTTAAAATCAATTTGTAGGATTCGACAAATCGGGAAATAAACTCTTTGGAGAATTTTTCTGAATATAAAATTCTTATTCCGAATTCATCTTCTTCACGATTGAAAATGAAAAACGAAAAATCCCTTTGTATGTCATGTTTTAACTCGGTAACCTCATTTTTAAAGATATCATGCGAATACTGGAAGAATACATTAGTGTTTATATCGTATTCATTGGCCAATACCTGGAACGGATACAAATCATATTTCATGACGGAATTGATTAAACCGGAAGAAT
This sequence comes from Methanobrevibacter sp., assembly GCF_045541095.1. GTDB lineage: Archaea > Methanobacteriota > Methanobacteria > Methanobacteriales > Methanobacteriaceae > Methanocatella. The sequence continues at coordinate 6,659 of NZ_JAZQIJ010000069.1, read as the reverse complement.
ATTTGAGAAATTCATCAATATTCTGATTTGTGCAGTCCATCAAAATAGGTAATGTTTTGACAAACATTCCAACAGACCTGGACAGATCAATGTGACCCCTGCCGTCAACAAGAATATTGAACAAGACTTTTAACGAACCTGTATATCTGGATAAAGTATATGCAAAGACGCTTGCAAAAAACTGATTATATGTAAGGGAATTATTTTTTAAAAATGAATATACTGCATCATTATCTATTTTAAATGTGTTAATGAATTCAAACTCATCGTCACAGTCAACGGACGGCATTAGCTCATAGACTTCATCCCTATCGGCCAGCATTTCATCGAAGAACTTTTGAGCATCACTGAAATACTGCTGATTCAAGTTTTCCTCAAATGAAACCTGTCTTAAGATTCCATTGTCTGTAAAATCAGCATCTTCATTATTTAAAATTGAAAATAATGTGTTTAAAAGTACATTTAATGATGATCCGTCAAAAATCAAATGATGAATGTCAAAACATAGACTGACACTATCATTATTTTCAACTATCATGAATCTGGACAAATTCCGGTCAAATTCAAAAGGTCTGACAAATGATTCTATGTCATCTTCACAACCCCTGATGATTTCCGGCTCTCCATCGAAAACGCATATCGGCATTTCCCCATCACCTGACAGAACACGGGTCTTTAAAATAGGATGTAAATCGAATAATTTTTTCAATGCATTTTCAATTTCACTGCAGGAGTAATCTTTATTGAAGTCTATTTTGAAAGAGTTGTTATATCCGGTTCCCATTTCGTTTACCATTTCATCCAAATAAATGTTGAATTGGGATTTGGATAACCGGCACCCATCTTCGAATAATAAATCCTCATCATCAACTGCCAAATTATTTGAATTGAGTTTAATGTGATTGGATATATTCAATGGAGTGGAAAGTTCTATTATTTCATTTGATGATAAGCTGACATCGAGTTTTTCCTTTAGGATTAATTGCAGCTGCATTGCAGATAGTGAATTTCCACCTAAAGCCACGAATCCGTCATCCACCAAAACAGATTCTGCTTTTAAAATCTTTTTGAATGCATCCACAACAGTCAGAAGCACTTCATCATTTATTTCCAGGCTTTCATTGTTTTTTGATGTTTTTTTCAATGCGGATTTGTCGATTTTACCATTTGCGTTTAAAGGAATTTCATCCAATTCAAGGAACAGTGAAGGAATCATGTATGCTGGAAGTTCGCTTTTTAATGCGTTTTTTACCTCGGCAATGTCCACATTATCAGAACTTGTATAATATGCGGTCAATGTGTCATTTTCAACATCCAGACAAATCTCAGAGATTGCATCAAAGCCGTTCATGATTCTTAGGATTTCACCTGACTCTATACGAAATCCTCTGACGGACAGCTGGTCATCGTTTCTGCCGATGATTTCAATTTCACCGTCAAAATTATAAAATGCAAGGTCTCCTGTATAGTACATTTTCCTGTTGTCATCACAGTCGCTGTGTGGATTGTCAATGAAAACTTTGTCTGTTAAATCATCACGATTAAAGTAACCGTCAGTTAAAAAGTTACGGGAAATATGAAGATAACCCGGAACGCCAACAGGAACAGGATTCTTATTTTCATCCAAAATATAGGCCCATGTATTTGCAATTGGCTTACCTACAGGTATGGAATCCTTATTGAGGTCTAAAATACCTGCAATGGCATAGGATGTTTCTGTGGTACCGAAGAAGTTCACCAGCGTTATGCCATTTTCCTTTTCAGGCAGATATTCCAATTTGGCTCCGGTAAACATCATGTATTTTAAATTGATTTCCGGATTTTCCAGAATTGAAAGACCTAACCCCGGAGGCAATAGCAGGTCATTTAAAGGTTGATTTTTAAGTGCATCAATAAACATCAAGCTGTCATTTCGCTCTTCGTCATTGTATATTCTGCATGTTTCACCGTAATGCAATGCAATATAGATTCTGAAGGATGCTCCGAAACTGAAACTGTTATAACAACCTGTTACGTCTCCCGGTGAAGAGTTGCACAGGCTTTTCATACCGACCCCAACACCAGTGAGAACCCTGTTGGAAATCATCACTCCCTTTGGAAGGCCGGTAGTACCTGATGTGAACATTATTGAGAAGAGATCATCACAGTTTCCCCTGATATCCACATCAACATCCAAATCATATTTTAAATCTTCAATACAGATTACACTGACATCAAAATCAAAGATGTCTGCCAGCTGCCTTGTTGTTATAATGCAATCTGATTGGCCGATAGTCATCATGTGTTCTATACGCCTTAACGGATAATCTGTGTCGATCGGTATGAAAGCAACACCAATCTTGTTTAATGCCAACACAATCTCCGGAAAATGGTAATTTCGAGGAAGCATCAAACCTACACAGTCTCCCAATTCCAGATTATAATTTCTGCTCAAATCATATGCAAGGGAATTGCTTGAAGATTCCAGCTGAGAATAAGTGATTTGATTTACACCATCGTCAACGGCAATGATTTCAGGATATTTCACAGAGTTTTCACGAAACGCCATTGCGAATGTCTTGTTTAAATCCACATCTATGGATTCACCTTTGCTAAATTCGGAAATCAAATTCTTTTCATTGTCCGATAGAATATCCACATCACTGCAGCACTGATTGAAATCATCCATAACATGGAAAATCAATGATTTGATATTTTCTGCCATATGTTCAATGTAAACATCTGAAAACGCACTCTCATTATAAACCAGGTCAATATAATCACGATAGATATTGATGGTTAAGGCATCTCCCCTACCGTTTATTAAAGAGGCATTTTCCAAATTTGAGAAATCGTTTACGGCATAAAATGATAATTTTTCACTCAAATAGTTATCGATAGGGATTTTGGTGTTTTCAAGTGAAAAAGAATATTCGAAGGAGACTCTATCTAAATAGTCCCTGAATGAATTTTTCCCATCATATTTAATTTTCAATAATGTTTTCTTATCAATTCCAGTCTCTTCAGGCACATTTGCCATCAGAAGGCATCCTTCAGTCCTGTCGACCCTTGAAAGGTATAATGAGAATATTGCGGTTAAAAATTCGAATTTGGAAACATCACTTTCATTTAAAAATTCTGAGATTGCGGAGTCTTTGAGAGGAATTCTGAAATTTTTATATTTATCCGATTTGATGTTGAAAAACTTAACATACTCATTTGCATCTGAAATATAATTTTTCCAATAGGCGGAATCTCTTTTGAAGTCATCAGATTTCAAATAGAGATTCATCTGTCTATAATCTTGTAGAATGTTATCAATGAAAGGGCTATCGGAATCATCAAATAGGCTTGTAAGTTGATTTATAGATGAATGATTGAATATTAAGGAATGTATGATTGCCAATACAGTTAGTTTACTGTTATTTTTCACAACTAAAAATTTGTATAGTGGAACATTGATGATATCTTCAAATCCAAAGGCGAAAAACGAATCAAACATCTCACTAATGTCACTTTGGGTTTTATTGGAAACATCAACATAGTCGTATATTGCCCCGTCTTCAATTTTCGAATAAATTTCATGATTTTCATCAATACGCCAAGATAACTCATCTGAAATCTTTTTAAATAGATTGTCCAACTGCTCTTTACTTAACAAATCAACATCGAATTTAAATTTAATATCATGACCCTTCATTTTACACATTCCCAAATATTTAATATAATTAAATATATATTAAACAAGTATAAAAAAAATATCAAAAAAGTTGATTAAAACTTAATAATGTCCAAAATATCTAATTTTTTCACTGGCGATTCTAGAAGCAAAATGACCTGATGACTTGATTGAACTTCCATTTATTCTTTTTGAAACGTAAGCCGCCATGTAAGTATCTCCACATCCTGTTGTGTCAACAACACTATCGCAGAAAACCGCATCGATTTTGATTTCATCACCATCAATGATTCTTGAGCCATGACTTCCATTGGTTATGACAATCTCATCTACATCACTTACTTCACCAATGATTGTTGATTCCGCTTCATCCATAAATATTGAAGAAACACCTGATAAAATAGTAGGCAAATCATCGAAGTAATCTAATTTAAGAGTGTAATTTTCATTTACTTTCACGTCTGGAAGTCTTAAAAAACCCTGCACCGACATGAATATCGGAACGTCAAAACCTTTCAGAAATTCAATAGTTTCAAGTGGAAAATCATGCCTGTTCAATGGATTTAAAACAAAACCATCTATCTTTTCCGGTAAAATGTCCTTCAAATCAGAAGGCAATATTGGAATATCTGCAAAGTTGCTCAACTGCTGGCGGACATCAAGATTGTCTTCAAAAGGATATTTATTAATAAAAAAATGAGTGCAATTCTTTTTGATTACTTTAACTTTAGACAAATCCGGAAAATCATCGACTAAAGCTTCATCACCGCAATTAACAATGGCCAGATAATCATTGTAGAACTTATCAAAGACAAATGACTGGAAATAAGTTGCACCACCTACCTTATATGATTCACTATCGCCAATAATTACCAAATCATTAGTTACAGGACCAATAACCACTAATGTCATATTCTGCCTCAGTCGAATTCAATTGTTATATCAACAACATGATATCTGTTTGAAATGTTGTAAATCTGTTTTTTAATCTCATCAAGGTCCTGACCGAAATCCACATTGACCTTCAATGTCATCACAGAATCAATTCCATCCAGAGACCATATGTGAAAATCATCAATTGCCTTGACACCATCAACATCCATAATAGCACTTTTGAATTCATCCACATCAAAATAATCCGGTGTTTTTTGAAGCAAAACCTCAACGGATTTGTACAGGTTTCTTCCAAGGTTGAATATCAGCCATATGGCTATTCCTATTGACACGAACGGATCAAGGTATGGTGCCCCGTCCCAGAACATCAGTACAAGACTCAGTACTAAAATTGCAAGCCATTCAAAAATGTCTCCAAGCTGATGGAAAAATATTGCCTTTTCGTTGAATGTCTCGCTGTCATGTAGACGGTGAACTGAAATGACTTTAAAAACTAAACCTATAATAGCTACAATAAGCATTCCGCCGGCATCCACCTCTTCAGGAGCAAACAGCCTTGGAATAGCTTCTGAAAGAATAACAAAAGCCATTATAATCACAAAAATTGATATTATGACTGCGCCCAAAATGGAAAACCTCTGATAACCATAGGAATAATTGTCTGTAGATTCTTTTTGGGCAACATGCTCTAAAAACCATGCAACAGCAATTGAAATGGTATCGGACAGGTCATGGATAAAATCCGCAAGTATTGCCATACTATTGGTTGCCAGTGCCCCGACAACAACAATTATATTAAAAGCCAAATTCATAAAAAAAACAAAAGCTAAGTTTTCACCTGCTTTCTTGTGATGATGATGCGTGTCAATTCTCATATCTCATATTTTGTTTAAATCATTATAAATAATTTTATCAAAATTTAAAATTAGAATTTTAAAGTTAGATTTATATAATTTAAAAAATATAAATTAATTAGTGATTTAAATGGCATCAATAGTTGGTTCAACAATATTTTCTCATATTTTACCAGTAGTTTTAGGATTTTTCTCAATACTGTTATTAATATCCGGATCTTTGGATGAAGACAAACCTAAACTAGGATTAGGTATCGCATTATTTATTATTGCATGCATTTTCCCATATATTGTGCTGCATGTTTTAGTCTAGGATTTTAACTTCACCTGAATGTAGGCTTGTGCCTATCAACACTTTTTTTATTCCAAGAGATTCCAACTCACCAATGGAATTTTTATTTAAACCGCCAGCTATTATTAATTTTTCTTTGAATTCGGCAAATTCATCTAAAAGCTCTTTGTTATATCCTTTTTCAGTACCGACCCCACTTATGTCCAAAAGAATGATATCGTTTGGGTCAAGTTCCTTTAGGATTTCTTTAAATTCAGCAAGATCCATATCAAAATTCTTTGCAAGCAGTTCGTTGTTTTTAACATCAACACTTACAACTATTCTTTCCTTTGGATATTTTGCAAATATCTTTCTCATCTCATCGATGCTTTCAAGTGTTTCTGTCGGAATGATTATCTTGTATGCATAGTCAAGGAAGAATTCGAATCCTTCCATGTTCTTTACACCACCGTCAAAAATTACAGGAAGTATTGAATTGACCATCTTGATGTCTGTGATGTTGTGGCCCTGAGATTCAATAAGATCCAAATCCGCAATGTACATTTCACTGGCGCCGTTCAATTTCAGACCCTGCGCTATTTCAACAGGATTGGAAGATGGTGCAAAAACAGTCTGTAAAGGTTTATAGGTGTCTCTCATACCAGACTTTCCGCTAACGGCCTGATGCTGTTTTAAATCAATGACAGGAATTTTTTTAATCATAATAATAGATTGTAAAAAGAAGTATTAAAACTTAAAGGAGGGAGAAGAACTGACGTGTTATTCAGCCCCTCTCTAATAATAAAAATAATGATCAATTTAAGATTAATAACAAGTATGTTATAAACCCTCTATTTAATAGGTTAACTTACCTAGTATTTAAATGTTACTATAATTTAAAAAAATTAAAGTAAACTTGAATATATAATTTTTAAAAGTTATAATAAAATATTAAACATAAATCAATAACTATAAATTAATA
>NZ_JAZQIJ010000068.1:0-5605 GCF_045541095.1 Methanobrevibacter sp. | reverse complement strand
AAGCTACATCATGACAATTTTAGACAGTGCCATTTAAAAGTTCATTATAGGTTTTACGAGCACAACCATAGTTCTTTTTAAATTCCACTTCTTGCTCAGGAGTTAAATGAAGTTTAACAACCAATCCTCGAATATATTCACTCAAATAAATCCATCCCCAAATTTTACATTTTTTTTAAGATATACAAAATAGTGTTATTTTTTAAAACTACAATTAAATTACATTAATTGTATAATATAGCATTTGGTAATTACTCCTATATAAAAAAAGAGGGAGAGCATTTGAGAAGTAATCGAATAACTAACTGAGAACAATTTTTTAAACCCAAGACAATTTTCACAACTCAAAGCAAATATTACAAATCCCACACAAAAAAAAGAGAGTACACTAACAAAAATTCATAGACCTAAAATAGTCTCCAAATATATTAAATAAAAATAAACACAATAAAATTAATTAAAAAAAGATAGTAACACCCAACTTGCAATTCATCCACGACCTAAAAGAGGTCATGGTATTCTTGCATTATTTAAGATAAAACTTCTCTACATAACCATTTGAAATCGTTTCGGATTCATATGAATTGTGAAACATTGTTCCATACCCCTCTTTTATACTTTAGTCTTCTGATTTATATCATTTTGCATAATCCTTCAATATATTTATCTGAGTAAAAGTCAATGAAATGCTTTACATTATTTAAATAATTAAAATTAAATAAAATATATTAAGGTGATAAAATGATAAACGCACTGATTGAGGATTTTGGCAAAAAGAATCTGATTATTATTTGTGATAAAGAGTCATTGGATGTGGCAGAAGATTTTAAGGATAAATTATTACAAAAGAATATCGAATCACTGCTGATTAGCGAAGATGAATTCGACCTATTCAATGCAACATTATCTGGTGACGATTTTCTTTTGGTTTTATCAAAAACAGGTCAAAATCCAATGCTTCGTAAAATGATTGTTAAAGCAAGGCGAAAAAATCTAAAAGTTTATGGAGTGTATGACAATTTCAGATGTGGCCTTGCATTATTGTCTGATAAATATTTTATCACCAGCAAATACAGTAATTTTTTAAACACCCTCTTCATGATGATGAACCTTCAAAACAAAAAATCAATGCCACAAAAGGCAAATGTATTTTCACATGTCAACGGCAGTATTATCAGAGTGAATGTAACATTAGGCGATGAAGTCAAAAAAGGTTCCGTTTTAGCCATTATCGAATCAATGAAAATGGAAATGGAACTGGTTTGTGATATGAACGGCATTGTTGATGAGATATGGGTTGCACCGGGTGATGCAGTATTTATTGATGACCCTATAATGTTTATAAATGATGAATGAAACATGGTAATCAACGGATATTAACATCATCAGTGAAGACTTTAACACTTGCATAACTCCCTGCAATTCAAACATAATATCATCGTATAGTTGGTTTAAGTGTTTGACTGATCATATATAAAATCATATAAATATTGCTTTAATGAAAATTACAATTAAAAATATCTAAATTTCCCATATTTTCACTTTCTATGTGATTTCCATCGCTTGCAATATTATTTTTAAATTCACAACTCTTTACATTTAAAATTCTTTCATTATAAATAGCTCCGCCCTTAAATGATGCATTTTTGTCGAATAACGAACCAAATATTACTAATCTTGATTTATTATAGATTGCTCCCCCTTCAAACTCGGAAGTATTCGATTCGAAAAGAGACCCATCCAAATTTAAAATCGAATCTGAATCTATGTAAATGGCTCCCCCATAATCCGATCTGTTTTCAATGAATCGGGAATCTTTTATGTGCAATTTGGAATTGGTGTAGATGGCACCGCCATAATCATCCGAAGAGTTATTAAGAAAATCGCAACTTTCAACCGTCAGACATCCATTGTTAATTATGGCTCCCCCAGAGCATTCTGAGCATCCATTTTTAAATCTGAAGTTTCTTAAAGTTACATTGGAAGCATTGACATTCAGTAATGGTGTTTTTTTGTTTCCATCAATATTGTGGCCATTTCCATCGATTATTAGATTATCAGCATTAATTTCGATTCCTGCAATGTAGTCTCCCTCTTCAAAATCTTCCAAAATGACATCCTCAGTTAAATTAATATCTTCTGCTCCACTGTTGATTAATTGCTCAAATTCCTTGAAATTCATGTTATCACAACCTAAACGTTTTAAATTCATGAATTAATTTCTAACCACTAGTCCATCAAATCATCATCCAACAACTATATGTGCCACAGCATATCTTTTGGCTTCAACAGTAAATGAATTCTTGACCATGTCAATCAGCAGGTCAGGATTTGTTATTTCAAAATCGGCTTTGAAAACCGTTTTAACACCTTCTCTTTTAAGCAGGTTGATGATATATTCTTCATTGGTCATTTTATATATTATTTCACGCTTGTTATCAAATTCAAACTCTTTTTGATAGAATTGATACAGCTTTTTAGATTGGATTCGTTCCTGATGCGACCCACCATATATGATGAAATGTCATTGTACAGATTGCTCTGAATCGCTTCTGTGAGAAATTCCTCATCATCAATTTTTTTGATGGCTTTTCTTTTCACTGACTGGCCATTAGAGTACAGTGCAATGTTTAAAAGCAATGTTTTATCTGTAATTTTCTTTAATACCTGATTGGCAAATTCACTATTGTAGCCGGCAAGGTCAGCCAATGCATGCTCATCTTTAATTTTATCGAAGGCATAATTTCGAATCGCACTTTAGGGGCATTGTTTACAATGCTTGAAATGACATTTTCATCTTCAATTGTATCTATTAAAGCTCCTTGTGACTTTTGTTCACACGCACTGCCATTATACTAACCCCGCCATCTGATAAATAAAAGTTTATGGACAATACTATATATATGGCACTATACTGTCTATTGTTAAGACTTTTTCTTGATTTTCCATCTACCCCTTTTTTTCTTGCCAAAATATAGTCAGATTTTCTTATCAAAAAATTACATGCCCCGCACTTCTTATGATATCAATGTCTCCACGACCAGTGCATTTGATATATCTGGAATTTCCGTCAAAGGTAACTACAACCTTATATGATCCGAGTCCCAGATGACTGATGTCAATTTCGGTTCCGTACCTGCCGGTCTTTACATCGTATGAGTAAGATTTCTTGCCATCATAGATTTTCACATGAAGCTTAATGCATTTTATGACCTTTTCATTGTTTTTGTTAAAGAGAGCGATGTTATATGTTTTAGCCTTTTTAATGTAGATAGCATCAACCTCATCAAGGAATGTAGTTGAAGCCTTTTTCACAGTAATTTGACTGGTTTTGGCCTTTGCACTGACACCTCCTGAAACTTCGCTTACCTTAACCTTATGGACTCCGACATCAAGGCCTGCAGCGTTATACTTGGCTATTCCCTTCGAATTTGTAGTCAAATATATTTTTTTAACTTTTTTACCTGTATAAACCTTGACGAGCAGTTTCACACCGCCAATGCCCTTTTTGGTTTTGACGTTGGTTAGCTTAACTTCAAAATACTTTTTAGCCCCAAAGGAAGTTGTAAGTTTTTTTAGATTTATTTTAGCATCCGCCTTTTTAACTATAATATTTTTTAATGCTTGAGTTTTAACGTCAAGATAATTTGAACTGACACTTGCTTTAACACTGTATTTTCCAGGGTTAAACGGCAGAGTATAAGTCGCTGCACCTTTGGAATCAGTAACTACAGTTGCGGATTTTCCGTTTGAAAACTTGAGTGTTACAGGAACCGGATAAAGTGAAGCTTTGGTATTGCTGATAACTTTAACTGTCAATTTCTTATCACCGTAATACTCGCCGGATTGTTTTATTTGAATTTCAGCCGGAATCTTCTCAAGAACAAAAGTTACATTGCATGATGATTGACTCTGTTCTCCTACATTGTCACAGGACCCTCCCACAGTAAATGGATCATATTCAATATCATTTGACACATTATAATCATCAGCAATTACCGTATCGTTTAAATCCTGCGCACTAACGGTACAAACCGCCCATACTGCAATTACTGAAATTAATAATATAAAAAGAATTTTTTTAGAAATGTTTACATCCTCCAGATTTTCTATATGAAAATATGAAGAGTAACATATATAACCCAAATAAAGTTAAAGCTTTAGCTAAAAAAAAAGAATTAAGATAAGGTCAACTAAACCTTATCCAAAGCCTGGTCAACATCAGCTATAATGTCCTCGATATCCTCTATACCAACTGAGAATCTGATTAGGTCAGGTGTTACACCTGTGGACAACTGCTGTTCCTCGGTCAGCTGGGAGTGGGTGGTTGATGCAGGATGGGTCACCAATGATTTTGCATCGCCGATGTTTGCCAAAAATGAGATTAATTCAACGTTTTCTATGAATTTCAATGCTCCGTCATAACCTGCCTTAAGGCCGAATGAAACTATTCCTCCATAACCTTTCTCAGCATATTTTTTAGCAACTTCGTGGTTTGGAGAAGATTCCAGACCTGAATAGGTTACCCAGGCGACTTTAGGGTGAGCTTCCAAATGCTCTGCCACCGCCATTGCATTTGAAGCATGCCTTTCAATTCTGAGGCCTAATGTTTCTAACCCCTGCATGAGTAAAAATGAATTGAACGGAGAAGGCACTGCTCCGGTATCCCTTCCAACGACTGTTCTAAGTCTTGTTGTAAATGCGGCTTCACCGAATGTCTGGGCAAATATCAAACCGTTGTAGGTTTCATCAGGCTCGGACAATGTCGGGAATTTTCCGTTCATCCAGTCAAAGTCCCCTTTTTCGATGACAATTCCTCCAAGAGTGGTTCCGTGACCTCCAATGTATTTTGTTGCAGATGAAGCAATGATATCCGCTCCATGGTCAAAAGGCCTTACAGAACCTATACCGACAGTGTTGTCGGCTATCAATGGGATGTCATGTGAATGAGCTATTTCTGCCAGTCTGTCAAAATCGGGAATGTCAAGTTTAGGATTTCCTATTGATTCTACATAAATCGCCTTTGTCTTGTCGTTGATTGCTTCTTCAAACAGTTCCGGTGACTGGGAGTCTACAAATGTTACTGTACGTCCCAATTCTTCCAGAGTATTTTCAAAAAGCTCATATGTTCCGCCGTAGAGGTTGTCTGCTGAAACGATATTGTCCCCAACACAGGTCAGGTTAATAACTGCATAAAAAATTGCAGCCATACCTGATGCGGTTGCATAAGCTGCAGTTCCTCCCTCAATTGCAGCCATTCTTTTTTCAAACGCTTCAGTAGTAGGATTATTTAACCTAGTGTAAATGTTTCCGCCCTCTTTAAGTGCAAAACGATTTGCAGCCTGTTCAGGTGAGTCGAATACATAAGATGTTGTCTGATAAATCGGTGTTACTCTTGAACCAGTCTCGTCAACTTCCTCCTGACCGGCATGAACACCAATTGTTGATATATTTTTTTTGTTTTTAAATTCATAAGCCATAATTATAATATTGTAAAATTTAATATTTATAGTTACATGAAAATTGATTTTAATTATTATAATTAAGTTTAAACATTAAAATTGTTGTTAAAAATCTATTTATTAAGTGAATTACTATTTAATTT
>NZ_JAZQIJ010000067.1:0-2025 GCF_045541095.1 Methanobrevibacter sp. | reverse complement strand
TAGCTGCATACTTAGAAGAAGTTGCTCGTGATGTTGCTAAAGAAGCTAACCAAGTTGCTAAAATCGCAAAACGTAAAACTATTAAAGCAGAAGATATTAAATTAGCAATTAAAAACTTATAAATAAGTTTTTAACTTTTTTTTATTTTTTTAAGGTGTTATTATGTCAGATAATACTATTTTGATTAAGAATGCAGTAATTTTAAACCCAAATAATTTTGAAGAAAAAAAACAATCTCTTTTAATTAAAAATGATTTAATCGCAGAAATTTCAGAAGAAATCGATGAAAGTAACGCTGATAAGATAATCGATGCGGAAGGAAAGATTTTACTTCCGGGATTTATTAATACTCATACTCATTTATCAATGACTTTATTTAGAGGTTTAGCGGATGATTTAAGTTTGGACAGCTGGCTCAATGATCATATATGGCCGATGGAAGCTAACCTCAATGGTGATTATTGTTACATAGGCGCTCTTTTGGGAGCGGTAGAACTCATTAAATCAGGAACAACAACATTTTCCGACATGTATTTTTATATGGAAGATGTTGCCCGTGCAGTTGATGAGGCAGGTTTAAGGGCTGTTTTATCCTACGGAATGATTGACTTTGGCGATGCGGAAAAAAGGGAAGCTGAATTGAACGAAAACTTGGAATTATTCAAGAACTGCAACGGCATGGCTGACGGAAGAATCAAGGTATTCTTTGGCCCTCACTCACCGTATACAGCTTCAGAGGAACTGTTAATCAGGACCCGTCAATTGGCTGATGAATACAATATGGGCATTCACATACACGTTTCCGAAACCCAAAAGGAAATTGAGGATGTCAGTGCTGAGAAAGGACTCAGGCCATTTGAATATTTGGACAAGATTGGATTTTTAGGTCCTGACGTAGTTGCTGCACACAGCGTATGGCTAAGCGACGAGGAAATAGAAATCATCAAGAAAAATGGTGTGAAGGTTTCCCACAATCCATGCAGTAACATGAAACTGGCTTCAGGAATTGCTCCGGTTTCCAAACTGATTGAAAATGGAATATGTGTTTCAATAGGTACTGACGGTGCTTCTTCAAACAATAATTTAGATTTAATTGAAGAGTTAAAAACCGCCAGCTTACTTCAGAAGGTATCAACTCTCGACCCTAATGTATTGAATTCTCATGAAGCTATTGCAATGGGTACCATTAAGGGTGCTGAAGCTTTAGGCCTTGATGATGAGATTGGTTCTATTGAGGTAGGTAAAAAAGCAGATATCATCTTAATTGACACAAATTCTGCCAACATGGTTCCGGACAGTTCCACATTGACATCCAATGTAATTTACTCAGCAAACGGTTCTAATGTAGATACCACCATCTGTAACGGTAAAATATTAATGGAAAATAAGAAATTAACCGTTTTGGATGAGCTAGAAATCTATGAAAAGGCTCGTGAAGCTATAAAAAGTTTAAAAGAAGCTATCTAGCTTCAAATTTTATTTCTTTTTTATTTTGTACAATACTCTTTTTCCATTCGTCTTTTGTTTCAGGGAAATCAGATCTGAAGTGTGCTCCCCTACTTTCTCTACGCAATATTGCAGACTTTACGGTTAGAATACAGATTTCAACCATATTTATTACTTCAAGGGCGGTTACCAAATCGTTATTGTACTGTTTATTGTCACTGACATCCAGGTTTTCAAGTTCTTTTTGCATTTCAAGCAATTCTTTAAGTCCTTCATTCAGTGTTTCCTCATCACGAACGATAGCTACTTTTTCCCACATTAATGACTTGATTCTGTTTTTGAATTCCTGTGGTTTTATTGTTCCTTTTTTGATTAATCCTTCAATTCTGGAAGCTTCAAGTTCAACTTGCTCATCGTTGCTTTTAAGTTCACTGTCCTTTGCAGCTTCGGATGCGCTTTGACCTGAGATTTTTCCAAACACTTGGGTGTCTGCCAGTGCGTTTCCTCCCAGACGGTTTGCGCCGTGAACTCCTCCGCAGACTTCTCCTGCTCCAAACAGGTTTTTGAGGCTGGATGATC
>NZ_JAZQIJ010000066.1:0-7179 GCF_045541095.1 Methanobrevibacter sp. | reverse complement strand
GGTGATGGAGTTCCTACTATTGCAGCCATTGATATTTTCCCGTTCATTCCTGAAGAATTAAAATCAGAATATTCAACATAATTATTCCAGATTAAAGATCCGTCCAATCTTTGCCACACCACATTAACGCATCCATAATCTTCATCATAATTGTTGTCAACAATCATTTTGAATTTGTTTGATGATGGAATTGTTCCGCCGTCAGTAACATAGCTTATTGTCGGAGAAAGTGAATTATTGAATATTATTTTTGCAGGATATAAGTTTCCATTACTGTTTTGAGCTACACCAAAGAACACGCCGTCAAATGCTGTTTCTGCAGTTGGAGTTCCAATGGCAAAACCTACACCTGCATAGGAATTATTATATCCATCTTTATATGCTAATTTCATTCTGATTTTGAAATTATCTGTTCCGTAAACATCAGCTTTTTGATATGTTGAATACAATCCCATTCCAATTGTTTCTGCACCTGAATTTTTATAAGTAGCCCTGAGATAATAGCCTTCATCATCTCCAGTAGTAATCCATCCCATTGAGGATACGCCCTTAACCATAACAGGCAATCCAACATCATAATAATACTCCTCATCAGTGTTAATGTCAATATAATGATTTGGAGCGGCCTTTTCAACTAATTGCATGATAGTATCTGAATCAGAATAGCTAATGCCCAATAATGTTAGTTTATTCCTTAATTCCGTTCTTAATGAAATAAGATTAGTATTAAGTAATTGTTCGTTACTTAACACGTCACTTAAATCCGGTGGAGTGAAACTCATGTTATTCTAGCTCCCTAATAAATTTAAGTTAGCTGTTTGTGTGGATGTTATTGTTCCAATACTATTTTGTAAGTCTTGAATAGCTAAAGCCACTGGTGCGTTTTTAATGGCATTGGTTGTATCTGTAGTATCTAAAGAACTTGCAAGATTAACAGGGCCAGTTGCACCGGTATCACCAGTATCTCCTTTTGGGCCTTGAGGTCCGGTATCACCTGTGTCACCTTTAGCACCTGATGCTCCTGTGTCACCTGTTGCGCCAACATTACCAGTATCACCTTTCGGACCTTGAGCACCAGAATCTCCAGTGTCTCCCTTAGGCCCCGCAGGACCAGTGTCACCTTTTTCACCAGATGTTCCGGATGTACCGGTATCACCTTTAGGTCCTTTCAAATCAAAGTATTGGTCAACTAATGCTTTACCGTCTGTTATACATG
Source organism: Methanobrevibacter sp. (assembly GCF_045541095.1). GTDB lineage: Archaea > Methanobacteriota > Methanobacteria > Methanobacteriales > Methanobacteriaceae > Methanocatella. The sequence goes on along the minus strand of NZ_JAZQIJ010000066.1, from coordinate 5,963 downwards.
CAATATGACAGAGATTATAATTACTTCTTGTTATTACCCAATCTCCAAGATTTACTTCTGTTGCCCATGTATTATTCGCTAGTAAATCACTTACATAGAATCCGCCGTATAATGTAGGTTGAGCCGGACAACCTGTTGAAGTTAATGAACTATCTCTTCCGCTAGGAGACATGAATATTTGTGCTCCTGCTTTACCAGTAGCTCCTGTTGCTCCAGTTTCTCCACGAATACCTGTAGCACCTGACATATCTGTAATGAACGTGAATTCAGAATTTCCTCTGAGATATAATTTAGCATTGTCGGGATCTTCAACTGTTGATTGGATTGCAACAAAGCTGCCGTCTGGAACATTATTGAAATCAGCTTCCATTAACGCTATTGTTTCGTATGTTTTGAAAATTGTGAATGGTGCTCCTGCAGGACCTTGTGCACCTGTTGCACCTGCCGGGCCAGTAGCTCCCATTTCACCTCTTAAGTTTCCAATATCTTTCCAGGTCATTTTTTATTCCTCCCAAACATAAAGTTCACCGTTAATTAAATAGGCATCTCCTACTTGAGGATTTGGAACTTCCTGTTCTAATTCTTCTAGACTGCTGTATGAACCTTTTATTATTGTTGAAATTCCAGCAGGGCCAGTATCACCCGTATCACCTTTAGGTCCTGTGTCTCCTTTCTCACCACTACCACTAGCTAATTTGAAACAGTTAACATAATGATAATTTTCAGAACTGGTTACTGGATGTAAGGCCAAGAATTCACCTGAAGAATCTTTGATTGCTCCGGCCTCACCTAATTTAATATTATCTGCTGGTGAAATATCAGTAATGCCACTAGCTAGTTTAAGTCTGTATAGTTGGCCTAACACTAACACACTAGCTTTCCTGCGGCCATTATCCATAACGATTGGGTCATTAACGATAATACCTATTGGTATTTCACCGTCACCGCCTGTGTATTTTTTCACCATCTCTTTTCCTATTTCTGATTTTGGAGATATTGTGACTGTATCTTCAGGATAAATTTTATCGGTGTATTCATAGCCGATATTTTTACCTGTTGCGGTTACTACGTCTTCTGATGTTATATCTCCATCATCAAGTAGAAAGGTTGTTATTTCTTTTCTTCCTTCTAATAAAACGATTTGGTCTGTCATTAACATTCCTCTTTTTTACATTAACACTTCATTTATATGACCACCTTTTACAGATGGGTTGCATTTGATTTGCATTCCGTATTTTCTAGCTTCATTGCAGAAATATAAATCTTCTGACAGTATTGTGTCATTATCATAGATTACGTATTTGAAATATGGATATGGCATTTTTCTAAAGACATTAACATTAACGAGACTGATTCCAAGGCCACCGCCTTTAATTTCAAATGGATCTTCCCGTTCGTATAATGTTTCCCCATAGATCATGTTCTTGCCCGTGAAATCTTTTCCAAAATCAAAGATCACCGTTTCATCTGTCTTTGTTCTTTTTTTATAATACCAACCTAATGCGACATCCGTTTTACAATCCAATAGCTTATTAACAGTTTCTTTTGGTACACTAACGTCTGAGTCTATCATTAACACGTAGTCAAAGTTATGTTTGATTGCAAGTTTTGCTATTTCATTCCTTGCACGTGCACAATCATAACCTTTCACATAATCAAAATAAAGATTAAAATTTTTAGGGTTTGTCAATCCGAATATGCTTTTGAAGCATTGCGGTTTAATATTTTCAAAGGTCGGAACTGCAATCAAGATTTTACCTTTCTCCATCCTTCAGTCCCTCCAGTTTTTGGAGTCTTTCTTCCAACTCATCAATAGCTATCTGGTCTTCTTTCTCACATCTATATTGATAAATGTCAACAATGGCCACTATGATAATGGCTGCCGTAAATGGTATGAGTCCTTCGATTAAACTCCACTTTGTAGCGTTGGCCATGATAATGTTAATAGCTATGGCCGTTAATACAGCACTGGATATTGTTTTGGTAAAGTTGCAAATGAGTATCTTCTTTTTTAATTCATTCATGTTATCAACTTAGAATTATTCTCCAAAGTATTCTATTCTTTTTCAGGATAACCCAATACTGTTTTAGCTTTTTTCTTAGCGTATTCAACATCAGCCTCGCCTCTTATCCTGCTTGCGTAATGACTAGCTATGCCTAAGATTATCATGAGAATACAATATGGGATTGTATTTTCACTAATGCCTAATGCTTCTGAATATAACATGATGATCGGGATGACAGTGACTAAAAAAGAAGTGAATATGTCAATGTCCTTTCTGTTTCTCTCTAACCATTCGTAAATCATTCATTATCACCTACCGCTACTGCATCTTCGAAATCTCTGTAAGTATGGCTGAAGATTACGCCATCAACAACAATCTTTTCTTCACTTTGATAAACCTCTTCAGCATTTTCTTCTATGCTCATCCAGGATTCATATTCCTCAAATGTTTCAAAGTATTTTATGTATTTCATTGTGCCTCCCAAGATATGGAATAGTATAATATCCCATCTTCGATTTTAAATTGGATAACGGGTTTTATGGCATAAGGATAGCCACTATCAACGTATTTGGTGCCGTTCCAGTAAAACCAATGGCCTGTTGATTGGTCTATGTATGGGCCTTTATTCTCTAAAGTTCCTACCAGTTTCCTTATTGTCATGTTAATACCTCGCTGTAATATTATATGTTTTATTATATATTTTATTATTTTGTTTATATAAAGTATACATTTTGACCATCATCACAACCTTCCCATTCCATGTATAACTTATTGTCTTCCCAAACAAAGCGTACATCATTAACAATAGCTACATCCGGAAGCTCACAATAAGTAACACCGTCTGCATCTTTAACATAATTGGCCTGTGCCATAATGTTGGATTCCGTTGGTACGATCATGTTTACCACGTGGGTGATTTCATCCTGTTCAAAAGAACAGTCAGCAAGATCAATACAGTTCTGAGATTCAGGATACATTTCCACCTCAGACATCTGACGATAAACTCTGATATAATCTGTTGTCTTGTTTTCCGTTAGATTAACAATTGACAATAGCCTTAGGTCATGGCCATGTACAGGATTACACAATCCGTCACTGTCAATGTAAATTCTAGTGTTTGGAAGAATATTCTTTGGTGCAGGCCGTTTGAGTTTAAGCCTGAAGACATCACCCAGCACGGCCACGGCCACTAATGTTAATCCTGAAGTCTTGACCTGAACCTTGCCCAGGAGATAACCAAAGGCCAGTTCACCAGCCTGTGCTTTTCTAACTATTGTATGTTCCATTGTTGAGGATTCATCCAACGTTACCATTTCACCTACTGCACACCTGTCGGAACAAATCCAAGCCGTATGTTCATCATTAACAAACATGCGCTCGCCCTCATCAAGAAGGCAAGCAATAACATCCATCTTTTCTGAATGCTCAAGTCCTGTTGGATATCCACGGCCGTGTCCTATTGTTGAGTTTATATCGTAATCAATAATCATCTTAAAACACCCAATCCCAATTCTTGTTTTTTATTTTGTCTGGAATGTGAAGTCCAGTATCTGCCATGTCCGCATCATCCGCATCCCACATTAACGTTGAGCCTCTGTAGGCCTTAGTGTATTCATGACTTCCCTTATATAATCTGATACCGGTTTTGGCATCCTTTTGTGTTACCGTTATTGTTGGAATGGAATTAGCTGCAAGTATTGGTGACGGGAAGATTAACAGCCACTTCAGGTCAACATAATTGTATTCATCGAATTGATTTGTTGAAAACCAGCCCGGAGCAATTTCAACCTCATTATATGTGTTGGTATAAACTTTAGTCGGATTGTTCCTGTCAAAGCCTTCAAGATAATCTGAAGCACTGCTGAACCCGTTTGACACACGACCATGGAAATGGTATTGTTTATAATTTCCTTCCTCATCACTTCCTGAAGCATAAGCATCATTGGAATTAACCTGCACCAATGTTTTAGCCCCGTTGAATAATAAATAAGATTTCTCACCATCCCAATTCAAGGATGTGACTTTTATATCTTCTTGATAAGTTGTGAGATTATAGTCAACCTGCATCATGTATGTTCCAGTTGATGTTCCATGATATATCGCATTATCATTAACATCTACACATCCGGAAATTCTTTTAAATCTTGCGACAGTAACACGATTGTTTGATAGGCTACCACCAGAGGCGAATGTTGTAAATAATGATGTTGGTGAACTTCCATCAAGGCTTGGAACAAATCTTGCCCTTAAAAATCTGCCCCCATCCGTTGAATCATTATTGATACTTAAACCTGAGTAACTCATGAAAAATTGGGAGTATGTATCATTGTTTGCGTCAAACATTAACACCTCACCACCCGTTGATAAAGTGCTGCTGAAGGATGTTGATGTATCATAAACTTCCAGCAATAGCTTTGTTGTCTGGGAGATCTTGCCGACAGGAACTCTGACCAGGATAGCTGAAGGTTGGGATCCATAACTTGGAAGGTATAGTACAGGACAATTGGTTCCATCTTTGGTTTTGATCTTTAGATTTTTCAAGTCACTTCTGAATAAATTAGAATAGGAACTGCTTGCCAGATTGTCAAGGAGCAGATACTCATAGTTTGAGGAATAGCTACCGCTTCTCTGTGTGTAATTGTTAATTACAATATTGATTTGTAATTCCGTTTGCAATGTCATGATTAATAATTTATTAGATATTTTATATAAATAATATAATAAAAGAAGTAATAATAAAATTATTTGAATAATGAGATATAAATTATAATCAGAATGAATATGGCTGTTTAATTTATTTCTGTAATATTTTAAAGGAGATATAACATGGTATTTCGTGTGGAAAAGAATTGTGTTGGATGCGGAGATTGTGCTAAAGCCTGTGATTTAAATTTAATAACTGTATATGATAATTACATAGAAATTGACATTGAAAAATGTCAGCACTGCTCAAAATGTGTTTCTGCATGTACAAATAATGTATTTACAAAGACAGTCATTCTAAAACACTTTTTACACTTATTTAAAAGTAAAATTGGATTATAACATTAACGTTAATGATTACATATCCAAATGTTGAATCCCTTTTGCACTGCGATATATATGCACGGGTTGAAATAGAATTAACATTAACGATAGCTTATGTTAATGTTCTCATTACTTAAGGAAATAAGAAAAAAAGAGATGAAGCATTAAATAATTAATGCTTTTTTAAATTAGATTTATTTGAGGATTTCTTCAATTACTTTTTCATCCATAGCTTGTATAACAATGAATTTATCTCCATCTTGATATTGGAAAGCAACATTCATCCTACTAGGGGCACTCATGAAAGTACCGTTTTTACCAGAAATTGTTTTGTTTTCGAATTTGTAGTCATCAGGGAAATCTGAATTTTTTGGAGCATCATTATAAATCATAATGAATACACTATCTCCATTACTGTTTTTAAATACCCCTACATCACTTACTTTTCCTTTCTCTAAAGACTGTAAAAAAGTATTGCCTGCATCTGCATCAAAAGTATATCCATCAGGTACATTAAATTCCACACCACTAATCTTTTGGGTGTCTGCTGCACTAACGACTGCGATTGTGCTTACCGCAATTAATAGAAGCAATATTGCTAATAGTTTTTTATTCATTTAAACCACCTTTGAATTAAGAAATAAATATGATATATGTATTAATCTCATTCACCATTGACTGCTTTGACTTGTTTGTAAGTTGCATACAGGGAATAAATCCAAACAATGAATACCACCATACCAAAGATTTGACTTACGAAAAACATTAATATATAACCAATTACAGCTATAACTGCCAATATAATTCCTTTTTGCATATCCTCAGCATATATTAATCCCAATCCAGACCATATGAATGAAAGAATCAATGCAACTATCATGTTTTTATTTGCCATAGTCCATATCTCCATCTGAATTAATTTTTAATCTA
>NZ_JAZQIJ010000065.1:0-6792 GCF_045541095.1 Methanobrevibacter sp. | reverse complement strand
AAGTATATTTTTTAATAGATTATATTATATATTAGGTGATACCATGGACTTAATGACCATTCTTGGAATAATAGTAATTATAGTGTTTATAGTTTTTATTGTGTACACATTCATACATTTATACAATAATCTGGTAAACCTTAGAAATCGTGTTAAAAACAGCTATTCACAAATTGAAGTGCAACTTAAAAGAAGAAACGACCTGATTCCAAACCTTGTGGAAACTGTAAAGGGATATGCGGCACATGAAAAGGAAGTGTTTGAAGAAGTCACCAAAGCAAGAAGCAATGTGATAAATGCAAATGGTGTCGAAGAGACCAGTGCAGCAGACAATCAGTTGACCGGGGCTTTAAAATCACTGTTTGCAGTTGCTGAAAATTATCCGGAACTCAAAGCAAATTCAAACTTCCAACAATTACAGTCAGATTTAACCGAAACCGAAGACAAAATCTCATATGCAAGGCAGTTTTACAATGATGTTGTATTGAAATACAACAATGCATGTGAACAGTTCCCAAGCAGCTGGTTTGCTAAACGTTTTAACTTTGAAACCGCAGCGTTCTTTGAAGCACCTGAAAGCGACAGAGAGGTTCCTGAAGTTAAATTCTAAAACAGAACAAAAAGGTGAAATTATATGAATGTTAAAAAAACATTTTGTATAATTTTATTATTTTTAATATTATTTTCAGCGCTAAATGCAGTTTCGGCAGACGATGACAACAGCTACAGCATAGATCAGGCATTCGTCGAACTATATGTTGAAAATAATGGTCTACTTCATGTAGATGAAATATATGATTATACATTCGAAGGCAGTTTCAATGGGGTGTATAGAGACATCCCTCTCAAAGAAGGAGAAAGTATTGAAAACATTACGGTCGATACGGACGGTGCCTATTCCAGCGTAAAGGTTACGCAAGAGGATGGAATGTGCCACCTGAAGATATATCTGTATGCCGATGAAGCCCATACCCAAAAAATATCCGATACCGAAGTTTATGTAACCATCAGCTATGATATGCACAAAACTGTAACCCTTTTCAATGATGTTGCAGGTCTTCAATATAAGCTTTGGGGTGAACAATGGGATGTTGGCGTTGGAACATTAACCGGAATCGTGCATCTTCCGGGAAACACAAGCAACACCTATTTCCTGAATCCTCAGGAATACAATTCAACAAGCTATCTGACCAACAACACAATTACATTGACATCCAAATCAATTCCGTCAGGTGAATTTTATGAATTGCTTGTTTTAATGCCGGTTACCGACTTTGAAGATGCAACATATGCTAAGGTCGTTAATGAAAACGGTAAGGAAAAGATAATGCACAATCTGGAAGAAAGCGTGAACGGAAGGAACTTCTGGAACGGCACTTACCTCCTTTTAGGATTGCTGGCATTACTCAGTCCGATTTCTGGAATATTCATCTATTTAAAATTTGGCCGTGAACCAAAAGTGGACTATGACGGCATCTATGAAAGGGAATTGCCTAGTGATGATCCGCCTGCGGTCATTAATGCACTGATAGATAATTCAAAAGATATCGGAACACCGAACATGAAAGGATTTGAAGCCACAATACTGAACCTTATAGATAAAAAAGTATTCAAACTAGAAACCAGAAAAGACGGCGATACGGACATGAATGAACTGTTCCTCGAAATCGATAAAAGCCATCATGACGAACTGGCCATGCATGAAAATACAGTAGTGGACATTTTATCAATGTTTGAAGATGAAAACCATATCGTCAATTTATCCAATCTGAATGCTGATTTGTCCTATGAATCCAATGCCAAACTATTCATGGAAGAATATGAAGTTTGGCAGAACGACGTTAAGCATGAATATCTGGACAGTGAAATTCTTGAAAGCTATTTCCACAATACAGGATCAGTCATTATGAATTTATTGGGCATTGCTGGTATCGTTATTGGAATAATAATCATTGCATTGGGACTGGTTACCAACCTTCACAATGGAATATTCGCAATAGGTGGTGGAATAGTACTTGTCATTTTCTCATTAATTGTGATAATGCTACCTGAAGATATTTTCGGACAATGGACCGAAAAGGGAAGAATGTTCTACCTCAAATGGAAAAACTTTAAAAACTTCCTTAAAGACAACAGCCTAATCAGCGAGCATCCTCCGGAATCAATAGTTATCTGGAAAAAATACCTGATTTACGGTGCAGCATTGGGAGTGGCCGATGAAGTATATGAAGCTATGAAACTGAAAGAACAAAATATCTCAGATTTTGATGATGATGTGTTCTTGTATCACCATTATGGAGGATATTATCTGATGCATGAAGCGTTTACGACCGGAGAATCTGCAGCCAATCCGTCATCTTCTGATTCAGGAGGTTTCGGAGGCCTCGGAGGAGGATCCGGTGGTGGAGGTGGAGGTGCATTCTAGCTCTCCATTTTCTTATTTTTTTTACAATTATAATTTTTATTCTCATTTTGCTAAAATCTTTAACTTTACCTATACATCACACAATAGAAAAAGTTTGACAATGACATGTGAAATTAATTTAATCAAAGATATGGGATTTTAAATAAAATCGAAAAAGAAAAATATTAAAATAAATGATGATAACATCAATTAAATAGATGTGAAATTATCTCTTAACCGTGAGTTTTACAGTTTTGGTTACGGCTTTATATATGCTGTTTCCGGCATACTTAACTGTAGCACTGAAAGTACCTTTTTTGGTCAGTTTAGTGAGTTTGAATGTAGCCCGACCTTTAGAATTGGTTTTTGCAGAGTAAGTTTTACCGTTTACTTTAACGGTAATTTTAACGCTTTTCATGGCAGCATTCTTATTGGTTTTTAAGGTAACGACATATTTTTTAGTTTTGTCTTTAAGCTTAAATGTCACTTTTGGAGCGGTCAGTTTAGGAGTCAGCTTATTAACAGTAATCTTTGCAGTAGCAGATGAACCTATATAAGTTGCATCACCTGCAAAATTAATTGAAGCAACATAAGAGCCCGGTTTTAAAGTTTTAGTTGGAATCATAGCTTGACCGTTATCATCTGTCATGTATGTTTTGGTCTCGCCGTTTAATGTGACAGAAACTTTAGCGTATTTGATTACGTTTTCTGCACTGTCATGCAGATTAACCAAAAGGACTTTTCCAGCCTGATAGTTTGTGGTAATGCTTGCAACATAAATTGATGTAGGAGTCAAAAAGTTAATGTTGATTTTCAGAGCACTCAATTCATATGCAGGATCTCCAATATTTATCTCAGCCTTATACTTGCCGCTAGGGAAATTGACAAACCAGTTGTATCCAACTTCACTGAAATAAGTACCGATTAACTTGTTTTTAGAATTATAAACCTTAATTGTTGCATTGACACCAGTTACAGGATAATTCGGAGAATCATATAACTGTATTTTGATATCTCCTCCAAATCCGGTGATACCTGTAAAGTCTGATACATATAATTTATATACTGGAGTGTTTCCTTCAAATTCTGAATCCGCAACATATGCATCGAATCTTGCACCGCCGGATACTAATGCATTGTTATACTGGAATGTGCATTCTGAAGCTGAACCCAATGCAATACCTCCGCCTAATTTTGCAACATTGCTTCTGAACAATGACCTTTGAGAAGAGCTTTTATATGCTCCCCCACCATATTCCGTAGCGGTATTGCTTATGACTGTGCATGCAACTATGGATCCTCCTGAAATTGCACCACCGTTTTTAGCAGAATTGTATCTGAAATCAGATGATTGTGCATCACTTTCTGCAAGAGCACCACCTGAAGTTGCAGTATTATATCTGAAATTACTGCTAACGGCATAACCGTTAAACATAGCTCCGCCGTTACCGGCTGAGTTATTAAAGAAGTTACAGTTTTTAGCATCAGCGTGATACATTGCACCTCCATCAGGAGCATAATTAAAAGTGAAGTTGCATCTTGTTGCATATGTCTGCATCAGGGCACCACCAAATTCAGTGGCAGTATTATGGTCGAAAACACAGTCAATAGCATTCTCACCGGCAAACATTGCACCTCCCTGTTTTGCAGTATTCTGCTTAAAGATACTATTATAAATGTTACCTTGGTAAGCTGCACCACCATAATCTGCAGAATTGCTAATGAATTTACATAAATCTGCAGAAGCGGAAATTCCTGCAGAGGAACCACCATTTGTAGCTTTATTCCTTGTGAAAGTACAGTTGTATGCGTAGGCATTAAATATTGCACCACCCATAATAGTAGCATCATTATCAATAAACGAACTGCCCGAAACGGAACTTCTTGACATTGCCCCACCGTACATGTCCGCATGGTTTCTGATAAATGTGGATCTTTGAGTGTATGTGTTGTAGATTGCCCCACCTTCACGTTTAGCATAATTATCAGTGAAAGAACAATCCTCTACATTGCATGAGTAACATGCCCCTCCAGACCCGTCAGCGGTGTTCCTTTCAAAGGTACTGAAAGTGGCATATCCTCCATTCATAGCGCCTCCGTCAGAAGTTGCATGATTATTAATGAACTTGGAATTGGTAACATAATAGTTATCCCCTTTGATAGCTCCACCGTAATCGGCATTACCATTAATGAAAATAATATTTTTGAAATTCACATAATTTGAGACCAGGAAAAGCCTTGCGATGTTGCTTCCATCAATAGTATAACCGTTACCGTCAATAATCATGGATCTGGTAATGCTTATTCCATTTTTAAAATTAGAGTCATAATTAGGGTCATATTTGTAAGGACTATCTAATGTAACTTGGAAACTAGCCTTATCATTAATTAAAGAATTTAATTCAGTAAATGTTTTAGTATTAGAACTATAAACATCACTAACCTCACTAGATAAGTTCTCTTCTGAAGTATCAACACTAGTGTACAATTCTACTTCAGTTTGATTATCAAGGTTATCAGTTGCACTTACTGCTGAGAAAGTCAATAACACAAGCAATAGTGAAACTAATAAAAATTTTTTATTTGAAATTTTATAACCCCACACTTATATGATATTTAGATTTATTAAAAATTATATTTAATAGTTACGAATTTGACCAATAGAATATATTAAATTTTACAATACTGCAAATAAATATCAACTAAATAAACACAACCAATAAAAGTTATCTACAATTATTTAATGTAAAAATAAAGGGATTTAAGTTATTTTTAAAAAAAAAGTTCAGTAATATACAAACAAATGTTAAAATACACAAAAATTGGCCATTTTATTTAAAGTGACGGTATTTGGCTCAGATTAAGAAATTAGATTATTTTACTGCCATCCTGAAACATTACTTATCCTGTTGGATTTGAAGAAAACACATTTAAATCCCCTTCAGAATATGGCAATGTCCTTTTATGATTTTAAACAATCAATTATATCACTGAGATAAGTATAATTGATTTGAAAACAATTTAAACACTATGAAATTATTTCCAGAATCTAGGATAGGTATCGGGTTTCATGAATACCTTTGAAACATTTACTGCAAATCCTGAATCGGCTTCCATAATTTCGTTTGAATTCAGCAATGAATTGCCCGCTGCAACAAGTTCGCCCTTTAAGGTTTCTATTGCAACAATATCGTTTTTCTGAATATTATCTGCAAGTTCTGCAATACCTCCATTTGCCAGATTCGCACCATGGCAAACCGCATCAACAGCAGAATCCTTTATGACAATTTTGGGCAAATAGTCTGCAGCCCGTTCCATTGGCATGATAGCCTTTCTTAAAAAGGATTCATCTCCATCTTCAATCCAGAAATGATATGCATCAGTTACATCCTGGAGAGTAACTAAATTATTTTTTTCAGTGAATGAACCTACCTGAGTTCTTCTAAGTTCCGCCATGTGTGCTCCAACACCTAAAGCTTCACCAATATTGTGACAATATGTCCTGACATAGGTTCCTGCCTCACAGCCTATTCTGAATAAAACATCCCTTCCTTCAATTTCATAGATTGTGGAATAATAGATATTACGGGTTCTGAGTTCCCTTTTAACAGCTGATTTCACTGGAGGGAGTTGAAAAATCTTACCGGTAAATTCAGCAAAAACTTCACGGATCTTATCTTCAGGAACGTCCTGATGGAATGTTAAAAGACATACGTACTCCTTAGGAGCAGTCAAAAGAAGTTGAATTGCACGTGTAGCCTCATCAAGCCCCACAGGCAAAATTCCAGTAACCTTAGGATCCAGTGTTCCGCCATGTCCTGATTTTTCAATAGGTAAAATCCTCTTAACCCAGGAGTCGATTTCATGAGATGTCGGACCTGAAGGTTTATCTAAGTTGATTACACCTTTAGAAATATAATCTTCAATTTCACGGTCTTCCGGCCTGCAGCCAAAATCAGGACTTGTAAAACTCTTAGATTTTGTTATCATGTCAAACTTCATGAAAAATACCTTAAAAAAATAGATTTAAAAAATAGTAAAAATAATGAATAAATTAATTATTCATTTATAAGTCAGCTAAAGCTGCTTTGATAGATTCGATATCGCCAGAAACATCGATAGTTTCTTCGGTTGGTTCTAAGTGAGCAATATTACATCTTCTGTTTTTGACTGCTTCACCAACAACTTCAACAAAGTTTTCGTCGATAATTTCTACGATTGCGCATTTTTCGCCTGCTTCTCTACCAGCAATTTTAACACATACTCTACCTACTTCGATTGATGCCATTTATATCACCTTTAATGTTTGAATAATGATTTCTGATAATCTTTCTGGATCGAAACTATCAGAATTAATAATTAAATCATAAACATCCATATTTGAAATG
>NZ_JAZQIJ010000064.1:0-9987 GCF_045541095.1 Methanobrevibacter sp. | reverse complement strand
ATATTTATAAACATGTCCTCAATTAAAAAAAAATGTATGAACCGAGATGATATACTTAATATATAGATGAAAATATTATGTAAAATAATTTATTCAAAAAAAGAAAAAGTGAGGATGCAAAATGCATCCGCATGAAATTATTTAAATTATTCCAAGTTTTTTAGCGGTTTTTTCATCCACTTTACCAGTTACTTTAAGTCCTTTGGCTTTCTGGAACTGTTTTACTGCATTAACAGTATGGTCCCAATAGATGCCGTCAACCATCAGGTAATGTCCGTAAGCTGTGAGATAGTATCCATTGTTTTTCAATGCTCTTTGAATCTCTTTGACGGTAGATTTGAGTTTGCTTCCTTTGGATATTGTTTTCCATGTGGAAATGACCTTAATGTTTGCTTTCTTGGTGACCTTGTTGTAGTATTTGCTTCCTTTATAGGTTATTGTTGCCTTGAATGTTCCTTTCTTGTCTAGTTTGGTAATCTTGAATGTAGCTTTACCTTTGCTGTTTGTTGTGGCTTTATAGGTTTTGCCGTTGACTTTCAAGTAGACTTTAGCATTCTTGATTGCCTTACCAGTATTGTCCTTTAAGATTATTGTGTACTTTTTGGTTTTAGTTGTTGTCTTGAAGGTTTTTGCATTGGCAGTTATCTTTGGAGTTGCCTTTTTAACAACAACCTTGGCAGTAGCATCAGATCCAAGATAGTTACCGTTACCGTCAAATGTTATTTTAGCATAGTATGTTTTTGGAACCAAATTGCTTACTTTAACTTTCACCTGACCGTTTTCATCAGTAGTGTAGTTTTTAGCACCGTTCAGGTCCACAGTAACGGTACTGTTTGCCAACGGATTGCCTTTACTGTCTTTTAAAGTGATTACAAGATACTTGTTGATATTGTATTTTGCAGTTACATTTGCTGCGGTCAAATTGGTTGAATCCTTAGCTACACTGAGTGTAGCGGTTTTTGAAGATGACTTGTAATTGTCATCACCAGAATATGAAACGTTCACAGTATGGTTTCCAGCACTCATAGACGGAATTGTGACATCAGCACTTCCATCTTTGACAGGAACAGTATCTACAACTTCACCGTCAACTTTAACTGTAACATTACCAGTAGCATCTTCCGGCAATACAACATTAACAGTTGAATTATCACCGACAGTGACATTTTCAGGAATTAAAACATCTACAGTTGCATTTATTTTATTTACAGTTACAGTGATTGTTGTTGAGTTTTCAGCGTATATTCCATCACCGCCAACTTTTAATGTAATCTTAGCAGTACCTTCCTTAACAGCAGTAACAACACCATTTTCAACAGTGACAACACCGGAATTATCTGGGATGTAAGTTACTTTCAAACCTTCAGGGACACTAACAGCACCAATAGTTGCGTTAGCACCAATATCCAATGTAATGTCTTCAGCACTGACAGAAGCATCATACAAACTTACAGTAACGTTAATGGTTTTATTTTGAGCGACAGTATAATTGTCATTACCTGCAAATGAAACAGTAACAATGGAGGTACCTTCACTTAATGCTGTGATTAAACCCTCATCAGATACTTTAACAACACTTTCATTACTGGAAGAATATGTCAGATTACCTGCACCAGCAGGAGTTAAATCAGCTAAAACAGCAAACTCATCATTTACTTTTAAATCAAGTGTTTCATTAGCTAGAGTGATTTCAGTAGATACTTTATTTACAGTAATAGTGACTTCTTTAGTTACTGGATTATGATTATCATCAGCTATTGTTGTAACAGTTAAAATGTAATTGCCAGCACCTAAACCAGAAATCGGAATAGTATAATTATTAATCACAGTAACATCAGTACCATTAATGCTTGCAGTGATTCCTGTAGCTCCAGTAGTTGTTACAGTCACATTTGCGGATTCACCATAATCTAAAACAATATTATCAAGTGCTATTGTTGAATTAACTTTATTGATTGTTATAGTTCCATTATTAACAGTAACATTGTCCAAACCGACATAGGTTGCATTGACGTTATATTCACCGTAATCGTCAAATGTATGTTCTGCCCACCATGTACCGTTTTCACCATAAATCGCATCAATTTGAGTGCCGTTTGGCAATATAAATAGTAATTTACCTGGCATAACATCACCGTAAATATTGGATTTTGCAGTGATGTTAACAGTCTTGTTATTGGTTGTCTGGGATGTGACATTAACATTGAATTTCATGGTAGAGTTTATTGTTTCAGCTTCAGTGTAGTATGAATCTGTGTCATGGCGAGCACTAATGTAATAGTTTTCACCAGCAATTATGTCGAGAACAATCATACCATTCTCATCTGTGGTTATAACATTATTTAAAACAATTTCATCATTAACAACTACTCTGACAGTGATGTTTTGACCGGCTTCCTTATTGGATCTGACTGGAGCGGAACTGTCAGTGTTTGCGATTACGTTTGCACCCCAATAAGTCACATTGGTGAAACTAACATCACCCTTGGAATAGATTGCATTTAAAAGGTTATCATTACCTGTGAAAGTAATTGTAATGTTATTTTCATTTTTGGTTACTACTAAAGCTTCCGCATTCGCCCTATTGTTTAAGAAACGAGAGTTGAAAACAGTTTTAGTAGCTGAAGTACTGTAGAAGTAAATAGCAGAACCAGTAGTTGCATTATTACCAATAAAATTACAATTTGTCACAGTACCATTATTAGAGAAGTAAACTGCACCACCATCTCTAGTTGCAGTGTTGCCAGTAAAATTACAATTTGTCACATTACCATTACTATTGAAGAAAACTGCACCACCATATTTAGCTGCATTATTAGTAAAATTACAATTTTCAACAGTACATGAATTAATAAAGAAAATAGCGCCGCCCTCACTGAAATCAGCTGTTGCTTTGTTATCAATAAAACTACAATTTGTTACAGTACCAGAACCCATATTGATAGCGCCGCCCTCACTGAAATCAGCTGTTGCTTTGTTATCAATAAAACTACAATTTGTTACAATACCTTTGGAACTAACCTTAATAGCACCACCATAATTACAAGCAGAATTATTAGTAAAATTACAATTTATTACAGTACCCTCAGCCTCAAACATGATAGCACCACCATAACTATAAGCGCCAGTTACCTTGTTATTAGTAAAATTACAATTTATAGTCTCACCATTTCTATTAAAGTAAACTGCACCACCCATATTGGCAGCTTTGTTGTTAGTAAAATTACAATTTTTAACACTACCAGAATACATCCTGATAGCACCACCATTTCCATTGGTTGCGGTGTTGTCAGTAAAATTACAATTTGTCACTTCACCATTGCTATTGAAGTAAACTGCACCACCATTATTAGATGCAGTGTTGTCAGTAAAATTACAATTTTCTACATTACAGAACTTCCTAAAGTAAATTGCACCTCCATGACCCGAAGTTGCTTGGTTATTGATAAAACTACAATTTTCTATAGTAGAACCTGTTTCATAAGTGTCCCAAATGTAAATTGCACCACCTTCACCGGAAATTGCTTTGTTATTGGCAAAATTACAATTTGTCACTTCAGTATTTAAAGAAAAGCTAATAGCACCGCCATCACTCGAAGCAGAGTTATCAGTAAAATTACAACGAGTTACTTTTCCAGAATATATTTGAATAGCGCCACCATCATTATTTTTACCCCAAACACTATTGCCAATAAAATTACAATCAGTCACTTCTCCTTTCAAATTAAAGTAAATTGCTCCACCTGAACCATCTAATGCCTTGTTGTAGGAAAAATTACAACTTGACACATTACAGATTCCCGCAGCGTCAATTGCACCACCCCACCGGCCAGTGTTGTTGGCAAAATTACAACCGCGTACATTGCCGGTAATATTATGATTATTGAATGAAATAGCTCCCCCATCAACAGTTGCTGCGTTATTAGTGAAATTACAGGTTATTATGGTACCTGTGGCATCATGGCCATCAAAATAAACTGCAGCACCCCAACTTTCAACAGCTACGTTATTAATAAAATTACAGTTTATTATGGTGCCGTCCTTTGAAAATCGAAGTGCGCCACCACCGCCCTCACAATCCTCTAGAATCTCAACGCGGTTGTTAACAAAATTACAACAGATTACTTCGCCAGTACTGTTAAAGTAAACTGCGCCTCCTCCCATTGCAGAGTTATTGGTAAAATTACAATTTATTACATTTCCAGTAGCATCTTGGGTGAAATAAATAGCACCACCATCTCCAGAAGCAGTGTTGCCAGTAAAATTACAATTTGACACACTACCAGTATTAGAGAAGTAAATTGCACCACCATTTACAGTAGCAGAGTTGTCAGTAAAATTACAATTTGACACATCACCAACATAAAGGAAGTAAACTGCACCACCACAACCATCATCACCTGTTGCTTTGTTACCAGTAAAATTACAATTTGACACACTACCCTCATCATGGAAGTAAACTGCACCACCTTTTCTAGCAGAGTTGCCAGTAAAATTACAATTTGTCACAGTACCCTTATTAGGGAAGTAAACTGCTCCACCATAACCGTCTTCTTCAGTTGCTTTGTTGTTAATAAAATTACAATTTGACACAGTACCAGAATATATCCAGACAGCACCACCATCATAGGTTGCGGAGTTGTTAGTAAAATTACAATTTGTCACGGTACCTTGATCCAAGAAGTAAATTGCACCACCACCATATCTAGTTGCAGTGTTTCCAGCAAAATTACAATTTGTCACAGTACCTGGATCCCAGAAGTAAACAGCACCACCATCTCCAGAAGCAGTGTTGTTTGTAAAATTACAATTTGTCACAGTCCCAGTACTATCAAAGTAAATTGCTCCTCCATCACCATCATAATTAGCATTTTTAATGGTTAGATTTTTAATTGTTACACTAGAAGCAGTAACATGAAATGCCCTGATTGTTGATTCGTTCATGTCAATGACTGCACCGTTACCATCAATGACTTTATTGTCCTCACTGATAGTAATGGTTCCACCCTCATCGTAAGTATAGTTCTTATGGGTTAATGTAATGTTTCCTGGCTGGCCAATTTCTTTAGCCAAATCAGAATATTTAGCGGAACCCTCACCCAATACCTCAGTATCAGTTTGCGCAATAGCCTCATCATAATCAGTTGAAGCCAATGCCTCGTTTTCTTCACTTGTTTGCAGATTATCCTCAATTACTTTATCGCTATCGGATAATTCAATTTGATTTGTATCTTCGCTGGCTACCAGTGAATCATTCACGTCGGCCGCATATATGCAGGACACACTGAACAAGGCCAAAATCAACAAAATAAAAATAAATATTTCCTTCTTCATAATTATTCCCCTCAAATTAATGGTTTTTGAATAAATTGTTATAGACTGATATTTTCAGTTTAAAATATTCAAAATATGATTAAAAGTCTATAAATATAAATATAAATATCTAATCCTTTTAGAAAAATAATAATTTAGAAATGAAAATTGAATTTTTAAGCAGAATTATGAAAAAATAAATTTGAATGCCAGTAAATATGTCCTCACTTTAGCCATTAATGCTTAAAACAGGTACTCGTCGGTACCGACCAACATTTGTGCAAATGTATACAATGAGTAATGTTAACACTCTTTTAACATTACCATAAATGTTTAAAAAGTAGAAACTGATTTTTGAAAAGCATTTTATGTATATCCCTAGTTGAAATCAGGATTAGTTTTCAAAAAGGTATGCGTTAATGCAAATCACGATGCATTAAAATTAAAAATTGGAATCTGCTTTTGATTATATCATCATCAATTATGATTATTCTGCAGGTAATATGAAATAGTAGTTGTCACTATAAAAAAAAGAAAATAGAAAATAAGGAATTAATCCTTATTTAATTTTAATTTTAACTTTTTTAGTTACTTTGTTGTAATATGCATTACCTTTATAAGTAACTGTTGATTTATAAGTGCCTTTTTGGGTTAATTTTTTGATTTTAAAGGTTGCTTTACCTTTAGCGTTGGTTTTTGCAGTGTATGTTTTCTTTTTGATTTTAATAGTAACTTTCGCATTTTTGATTGGTGTTTTACCTGATTTTAAAGTAATGCTATACTTTTTAACTTTTTTAGCCTTTTTAAAAGTTTGCTTTTTAGCAGTTATTTTCACATTTGCCTTTTTAACTGTTACTTTTACGTTTGCGGAAGATGTGGCGTAGTTGTCGTTTCCGACAAATTTGATTGTTGCTTTGTAGGTTTTTGGAACTATTTTAGCTACATTTACCTTGATTTGTCCGTTTTTATCGGTAGTGTATGTTTTAACACCATTTATATTAACAGTTACACTAACTCCACTTAAGGCATTGCCGTTACCATCTTTTAAAGTAACGATTAGGTTTTTGTTAACCTTATAGGTTGTTGTAACAGCATTGGCGGTTATTTTAGTTGTCTTTTTGCTAATTGTTAATGTTGCATTTGCAGGTTCCACTTCAAATGTCTGATTTTCAACGCTGCAGACTGCAATGTATGATCCGGCATCTAATTCAACAACCCAACCTTCACCGCTTAATGCATAGTAAGTGCCGATCAGAGCATTGTTTTTGTATACTCTGATTGTAATATTAGCATTGTTGATTGGTGTGCCTGAAGCGGAGGTGAAATTGAATAGTAGTTTGTCACCGGAGTCGTATGTTGATGTGAAATTATAGGCAATCAAACTAGCTTTGGCAATAATTGTGTTGTAAGTATCATCACCGCTTATGCCTGCTTTATTGTCTTTGAAGATGGATTCAATGTCAGTTCCTTCATACATTGCCCCTCCATATTCTGTTGCATTGTTCTCTATGAATGTACAGTTGTTTGCAGTTATTTTGTAGGTTGCACCGCCATTTTTTGCAGTGTTGTTTATGAAATCACAGTTTGTTGCAGTCTGTCCACTACCAGACATTGCACCGCCATTCCCATTAGCTTTATTATCCCTGAAAGTACAATTAATCGCATTACCGCGGGACATTGCACCTCCGTCACCATTGGCTTTATTGTCTATGAAAGTGCAATTCTCAGCAAAAGCCCAGTAGATAGCTCCTCCGGAAGATGCTGAGTTATTATTAAATGTGCAGCCTCTAGCGGAACCGTAGGATATAGCACCTCCATCAAAGGTAGTGACCTTATTATTTGTGAAAGTACAGTTTACAGCAGAACCATCATACATGGCACCTCCATAACGAATAGCTTCATTATTTTTGAATGTACAGTTCACAGCAGAACATTCATACATGGCACCACCATTTTCCGCTGAGTTGGAATCAAAAGTACAATTCACAGCAGAACCGTGACACACGGCACCGCCGGTATATGCAGAATTATTGGTGAAATTACAATTTACAGCAGAACCTTCATAGATGGCAGCACCATTACTCCCATCTGCAGTATTATTATTAAATGTGCAATCCTGAGCTGAACCATGATACATGGCACCACCACTATTCCCCTTTGCAACATTATTATTAAATGTGCAATCCTGAGCGGATCCATAATACATGGCACCACCCATTTTCGCTGAGTTGGAATCGAAAGTGCAGCCCACAGCAGAGGAATTGGAATTTCCATATATTGCGCCGCCACTACCCTGAATTGCATTGTTATTGGTAAAATTACAGTTTATTGCTTCGCATATGCCCTTAAAGTAAACAGCACCACCATCACCGGCAGCAGTGTTATTTATAAAATTACAGTTTATTACATCACCCTTAACAAAGTAAACTGCACCACCATCACCGGCAGCAGTGTTGTTAGTAAAATTACAATTTTCAACAGTGCCTTTGGAACCAGGGTAAAAATAGATAGCGCCACCATCACCATTAGGCGCAGTGTTATTAACAAAATTACAATTTGTTACTGTACCTTCACCTTCGAACATAATAGCACCGCCACAACTATAATCAGTTGCTTTGTTATTAGTGAAATTACAATTTGTTACAGTACCAGTACTATAAAAGTAAACTGCACCACCACGGCCGTCTACAGTGTTATTTATAAAATTACAATTTTCAACAGTGCCTGAATCTATGCCGACAGCACCACCACGCCCAGAAGCAGTGTTATTAACAAAATTACAATTTATTACAGTACCTTCACCATAGAACATAATAACACCACCCCAATCACCGGTAGCAGTGTTATTTATAAAATTACAATTTTCGACAGTGCCCGAACTGGTGAAGTAAATTGCTCCACCATCACCATTATAGTTAGTGTTTTTAATAGTTAGATTTTTAAATGTTACACCCGAAGCATATACAGTGAATGCCCTGATTGTTGATCCGTTCATGTCAATGACTGCACCGTTACCATCAATGACTTTATTGTCCTCACTGATATCAATGGTTTCACCCCCATCGTAAGTATAACTTTTATGGGTTAATATAATGTTTCCTGGCTGGCCAATTTCTTCAGCCAAATTAGAATATGTAGCTGAATCCGCACCCCATACTTCAGTATCAGTTTGAGCACTTAAATCCTCATCATAATCAGTTGAAGCCAATGCCTCGTTTTCTTCACTTGTTTGCAGATTATCCTTAATATCATTATCAGTGGATAACTCGATTGTATTTGCATTCTCACTTGCTATGGTATTATCTATTTCACTTGCACTAACACCTGCAATGCTCAATAGAAAAACAACAAGCGCCAATAGGATTATTGTTTTTTTGTATTCCATTTTCTCCCTGAACTCCTGGAAATTGTATGCTAAAAAATGTTTTATTTCATTCAAACAATCATAAAAATACATGTCCTTTGTTTATAACTTCTAAAACATGAATAAAAATCTATCAATAAATATATTTATACATAACTATACCAGAGACATGAAGGGCAGATAAACTTATATTTATATATCTATCGTTTTATTGTGAAAATAGATTAAAAACTAATATTTATAAAACTACATCTACTAATAAGAATATGTGAAATATATTTTAAATTGTATCAATTTTTACCACATTAGCCACTAAATAACAATATTTTCAAATAAAAAAAGAAAAATGGTGAATTATTCACCATTTACAGCTTTAACTTGTTTGTATGTTGCATACATTGAATAAATCCAAATGATGAACACAACAATACCAAATATTTGACTTACATAAAGGAATAATACTTCAGCAATTATAGCTAAAACAGCTAAAATAACTCCCTTTTGCATATCACCAGCATATATCAATCCTAATCCTGACCAGATAAATGAAAGAACCAATGCAATTATCATGTTTTTATTTGCCATGAGTTAACCTCCTTTTATTATATAATTTAATATTTATAGGCATAGATTAATAATTTAATTGGAATATAATTTTGTCTTTACTCTTTTAAAGTGCTGAATAAAATCTATTAAAATTATCATATCCATCAAATACGATTGGAAACATTTATTTCCTACACAAAAACACATTAACTGATATTTATAAACCTACCGATTTAATTGAATGAATGAAACATATTTCAGACATTCTAAAATGTAGTCATGATTATTTTCTACATTAACACCTACAATCGACTATTCAAAACTTAATTTCTTAAATGATTTGATATATATCTCAGTGAAAAACAGGATTAAATTGTAAGAAGTGTGACTGTTAATGTTACTGTCACATCATTAAATCAAATCTAAAAAAAAGTAACTATTAAATTATCAACATTATGTTAATGGAAACATCAAAATTGAAATATGGCTTACTCTCATCTACTGTTTGAAATTTATCATAAAAAAATAATAAACAGAAAAAATATTAAAAATTATTTTTAATAAATTATAAAAATTTTCTAGCTTCTGCTATGAATTCTTCTGCTTGAATTTAACAATCTAAGGCTTCCTGTTTATCAAAATTTACTGAAAAATCATAACTAGATTTTCTTCTAAGTTTTTTAGCATTAGAATAATAAGTATAAACTTCTTGACTAAAATCCCCATCAAGAACAAAATCTTTACTAAACTGGGTTAAAATAGTA
>NZ_JAZQIJ010000063.1:0-13438 GCF_045541095.1 Methanobrevibacter sp. | reverse complement strand
AGATAACTGAAAAAACACCCATGTCTATTTAAAAACATTAAAAATTATTTAAAGAGAGAGTATAGCAAAAATATGAATAATAACTCCTTGAAATAGAAAAATAAGCATTACCTTCTAAATACTTCAAATACCGCCCTGAAGACTATCAGTATAGGGTAAATCTCAAGCCTTCCTGTCCACATGTCGAACATGCTGACGATTTTCAAAATCGGATGAATCGTATGGTTGACTATTCCAAGCTCAAGGCCGTTGTTTCCCTGCAGAGATATTGCTGCAAAAAGGCTTCTGAAAGGATCATATCCGAAAAGACAGAACAGCGCCCATGTCAACAGTATGAACATCAGATAAAGTGCAATGAAGTTTCCGGCCGCACTGATTGCCTTTTCAGGTATCTTGATTCCATTGATTTTTACTGTAAAAACACTTCTGGAGGGAGATATGATTTCCCTGACACCGCCGAATATTCCCTTAAGGAATGTTATTATTCTTATGAGTTTTATCGCACCGACAGTGGAACCGCTTGAACCCCCTACAAGCATCATGGCCATAAAGCTCAGCAGGACAAAGGACGGCCAGTTAGCCATCGCTTCAACTGACGCCACACTGGCACCGGTTGTCGTGATGACGGATGTGACAGTAAAAAGCAGTTCCATAGGTATGATGTCTGAAAGAAAATAAAGCACTAAAGTGGCGGCCGCTATTATGGTTAAGAGTGCCTGGAACTGCACGTCACCTATCAGGGATTTTCCTCTGGTCTTTATAATCCTGTAATATGCCAGGAAACTGACGGAACCCATTATCATTATAACGATGGAAACCAGGTATATCATGTCATTATGGTAATATCCTATGTTTAAATTCTTGACTGCCATTCCTCCTGTTGAAATCAGGGAGAAAGTGTTGCAGAGAGAATCGAAAGCAGGCATCCCTGCCAATATCAGCATTGCAGTTCCGAGCACTGTAAAAACAAGATATATCTTAAGGGTTTCCCTAATGGTGGCTTTGACGCTTGGCCTTAACTTTTCTTCACGGGCTTCAGAATAGTAAAGCTTTGATGAAATGCTTCCGGAACCTGTTATGAACATCAATACCACAACTATTACTCCCAATCCTCCAATCCACTGTTCGAATCCTCTGAAAAAAAGTATGCTTTGAGGTAAAATCTCCACGTTCTGATAAATTGTTATTCCTGTTCCTGTCAGTGCTGAAACGCTTTCGAAAATGCCGTCAATAATCGGAATGTTTGTCGCAAGGGAGAACACCAATCCTCCAATTATCCCGGCCCAAAACCATGCAAGGGACGAAATCATCATCCCATGCTTCATCTTTACCTTTTTTGACCTGGATTTCTTGAAGTAATGCATCAGGAAATATCCGAAACCTATGGACATTACGGAAGGAACAACGAAACTGAGAGTATTGAATTCAAAATAGAGCAGGTCAATAACTATTGGAACCAGACACATTATTCCTATACCGACCATCAGTATTCCGGAGTTTACAGCGACAATCTCCAAATCGCCTTTGGATATATACCTCATCATTAAATAATTGAATAATCACATATATAAAAATTAAACATTTATCTCCCAAATGAATAAATTATATTACATCATTATAAAAAATAATAATATATGAATTTAAAAAGAATTTAGCATTAGAATTATGGGTTATTCAATCAGTTTAATTCTGTTATAAAAATAGCTGTTTTCGGCACCGAACCCTCGTGAACCCCATTCATACCAGTACTGGACAGTATCATAACTGACATGTGCAATTTCTGCAGCTTTTTTCAAAGAATTGGTTTTCATGTATGCCTCAACAACATCATCCATCTGTCGTTTAAGCTTTTCAGTCTCCAAAACCCTGAAATAATCGTCAATTTCTTTAATTTGTCCGTAAAAATAGGAATAGATTTCGTCAAAGTCATTCGCTCCCCAGTCATACCACTGCCGGACATTTTCAGGTGAAATCTTTGAGTCGATAGCAGCCTGTCTTAGGTTTTGGGTTTTTCTGTAGTTTGCAATAACAATATCCATTTTGGCCCTGATTTCATTGCTTCTTTTAATCTTGTCCTCTTCAAGCTTGATTTGGGATTCCAGGTCATGCCTTTTTCTTTTTAGTTTAGAAAAATCTTCAATTAAAATGGAATGCAAATTCCATTGGGAATCAATTTTGAATTTCAGATTGTTTTCCCTTCTTCTTAGGGACTGTACTGTCTCAAAGTCGTTTTTCAAACCGAAATTCCTTTTTTCATTTCTTACTCTTTCAAGCTCCATTTCCAATGGAACTATATTGGCTTCGGCTTCGTTTTTAGCCTCATCAATCCGATTTTCTAGAGCAAGAATATCTCGGTTCAATTCATCCAACTGTCTTTTTAATTCTTCCATTGATAACAGTCCTCATATTAAAAATTATCCTGTTTGAAAATTCACTTCACGCAATGATTCAAAGCCACTAAATCAATTAGTGATAATTGACTTTTAAAAAATGAATCTGAAAAAACTTAATCATC
Source organism: Methanobrevibacter sp. (assembly GCF_045541095.1). GTDB lineage: Archaea > Methanobacteriota > Methanobacteria > Methanobacteriales > Methanobacteriaceae > Methanocatella. The sequence goes on along the minus strand of NZ_JAZQIJ010000063.1, from coordinate 10,923 downwards.
GTATTCGTCGATGCAATATACATCATTTCCGCAATTCGGACAGTATTCCTCGCCTTCCTCGACTTCATGACCACATACCGGACATTTCATGGCAAAACACCTTCAAATTATATATGAAATTTTCTATTTTTTAAACGGATTACATTATCAGCCAGGCATCATTAAAATTCCCATTGCAAGGAAGTTTCTTCACAATCCCGTTTACAGGACCTGCCTGTGATACGTCAAGGCCTGCCTTTTTCTTAACTGAGAAATGAAATCTTCCCTGTTCATATAATCTCCACAACTATTTTTAGAATAATTGCAATATATAATTTTTCAATACTGACTGATTTAAAAATTGAAAAAACTACCAAAAAGCATATTTAATCAGCAAATTAAATATAATCATAACATTCAGTTGGTGCATGCATGAACCTTAAAGAAACATTCCTTAAAGAAAAGCAAACAATAAAAAGCAGTGAACTTACCCATATTGAAGACAACATCCCATCCCCACTAAAAGAAATCGATGATCTTTATGGAGCCGCTGATGCGTTAAGCATCAAAAATAGTCAAAAACATGAACAAAACCTTAAAAACGTTGCTTATCTTGCACCTGCAATAGCTTTTCTCTTTCTTATATATGATGAGGTTGAGCAGCACTGGCTGATAGTCATATGTATAATCCTGATTTTCATATTGATTTATGCATTCAGAAGCTCCAGAAGTGAAAGGAATCATGAAAAGTATCTTGAATACAGGGTTCTTGCTGAATCACTGCGTACACAATACTTCCTTTCAATAGCCGGCGCTAAAACCAAGGTCACAGACATCATGCCATGGTTCATCAAAAACGATGTCAAATGGGTTTATCAAATACTGTCCGGACTTGATTTATCTAAACCAGTTGAAAAAAGACCTGTCGTTAATTTGTGGATAAACGACCAGAGGGACTACCACTTCTCCGCTTTTCAAAGGGCTGTCAAACATAAAGAAACAAATGATTTAATCGAAAGAATCGTTCTTGGAGTCACCGTTCTTACTTATTTCATTACACTTGCATTTGAAGCGTACATGTACCTTTATCCTGTTCTTGATGCCGTAACTGCAGGCAAAATCCGTGCCGGACTTAAAATAAGCATAGGTACCATGTCTGCCATTACTATTTTCCTTTCAAACTACTATGGAAAGATGTCTCTTTCAAGCAAGGTTGAAGAGCACAGAAGAATGGGAATGCTTTTTGAAAAGACTTCAATTCAAATCAGAAACAACAAATATGTGGAACGTGAAGAGGATATCGTAGACCTTGCAAGGGAATGTCTGATTGAAAATACTACATGGTATGCGCACCAAAAGAAAAACAAGCCCGATTTGGATGTTGAATAGAAATTTACCCAATCATGAGGCATGCGCAAAAAGTATTTTTCATCCAATATATTTCAGGTAAATTTTAGGATATTTAAAAAAAAATAGAAGAAAGTTTATTGGAAAATAAACTCTTATTTTTCTTTTTCAGGTATGAACGGAATTATTGCATCGGCCAGTTTCCTGATAGGCATGGTTTGAATCCAGACTTTACCAGGGCCGGTTACACGAGTAAAGAACAAACCTTCTCCACCGAATACCATATTCTTGACACCTTTAACCATTTCAATGTCAAAGTCAACTGTCTCTTCCATTGCGGCAATGTGACCTTCATTGATGAGCAGTCTTTCACCTGGTGCCAGGTCGTGTTCAACGACTTCACCGTCAATTTCAAGGAATAATACTCCTTCTCCAGTGAATTTCTGAAGAATGAAACCTTCTCCACCAAACAGCCCTACACCAATATTCTTTTTGAAGTATATGTCAATGTCAACACCGTCTTCAGCGGCCAGAAACGCATTTTTCTCACCGATTATGGTGTTGGATCCGTTCAGTCGGATTGGAATGATTCTTCCAGGATAGCATGCTGAAAATGCGATTTTTTCATTGTCCTGCTGTGCTGTGAAGAAGTTCAGGAATATTGTATCTCCGGACAATGCTCTTCCAAGACCTTTCAGAAATCCTCCGCCAGTGTTGGTTTCCATCTTGATGTTTGAAGTCATAAATGACATTGCTCCGGTCTCGTCTTTCATTCTTTCTCCCTTTTTAAGGGTACATATTACGGTTGGAAATGAACCGCCAGTTATTTCATACTCCATAAGTTTCACCTAAAAATTTCTATATAATTGTATAATTCTTTTATTATTTAAATGAACTTTCAATGCTTTTCAATCAAAATTTTACAGATTTTGAAAAATTCCCAATTGTCACCATTAAAAAAACTTAATATTTAAATCAGGGATAAACTTAAAAATCCCATGAACAGTAAAAAAAATTCTAACTTAAAAAAAATGATATAGAATTTAATAGAAGTAAAAATTTAATTTTACTTCTATTGGTTTCTCACCACCATTTTAAACCCTATATGCCAATTTATTGATTCGTTTCACACCCTAAAACCAACTTCACAATCATATAATCACCTATCAATGTTTCATCTATATGGAATTATCTTTCGCTGCACATATCTGAAGTGCTTTTTTCAATCCTCTCTTTCGAAGAGTATCCAATTCAACATGAATTGTGAAGTTCTTCTGGTAAAATTTTATCGTTTCACCCTTTCGTATACCTTTAAACTTCGGGCCAACCTTCTCTACCATAGGAATCAATAAATTTTTGCACATCCGTTTTAGCAAGATTAAAACTCTTCGTTTTTAATATGCAAAACACTGTACAATTTAAATTATAATAAAAAGAGTATTTAAGCTTTTTCGAAAGCAAGTGCTTACATTCATTATTAAATCAATTAAACGAGGATGAAACAATACATAAATTAATAAAAAAAGATTAGAGACTAATCAAACAGCAGTTCATTGTATTTTTTCAAATCAAGACTGAATGACTTGTTTGCAAGTTTCTCATCAGTTACCTTCCATTGAAGACCTTCCTTTAAAACCTTTTTCTTTAGCGTTTCAAGGCTGGTGGAGGACAGATCACTACCCCGGTAGCACCACCGAGACCCTCCGGCAGACGGCCTGATATACACATTCAGATATCCGGTCTGGTTCAGTTCATCGGCCTTGATGGATTTCTTGGCCAAATCCTTATCGAGTATTGCCCATTTAAGACCGTGCATACGAACAAGAAATTCAAGATCCTTCAGTGTTGATGCACTGTGGGATTTATCTCCAAATTCGTATTTCCAGCTCAAGTCATCCATCTGGTAAACATTCAAAAATCCTGAAAATTTCATTTAAACCCCCACACAACTTTTCCTGCATTTCAGCAGTTATCATCTGTTTTCTATAGCTTCATTAATCATCTTTACAATTAAATCAGAAAGTGTCATTTCTTCGTCGACAGCGATTTTTTTGAGTTCCTTTTTCATGCCTTTAGGCATGTTGATAGTAGTTTTTGAAATGTCTGACATAATTAATTGTTTATATGAAACTTATTAAAAAATTTTCTTAAAGGCAGCCAACTGTGAACTAGTCCAGCAGGTCAACAATCTCCTTACCCTCTTTGGTAAGGCGATATAGTCTTCCTCGATATGCCTCTTCGTTGACGCATTCTGCAACACCCTCATCCTTAAGCTCCTTTAGAACCTTGGAAATGTGGTTCTTTCTGATTCCGGTGTCCTTAGCAATTTTGGTAGGTGTTTTGATTTGGTCTTTAAGAGATTTTACAGCCTTCGCCCTGTATGTGGAAATATTGACGTAGGCATATTTTTTCAATGTTTCATCATCCATTTTAAACTCACCAATTAATACATATGTTACTCACAGATTATAAATATTGTGCAAATTGGCGATGATATTTTGAGTACAATATACTTGCAGATTCAATTGATTAAATTAATATACAATATATTTTCATGTCGAATTATAATCGGTTTAATTAATTTGAATAAATAATATAATGAAATGGAAAAAAATTCGCAAGACAATATGCATGTACTAACAAGAAATTTGCACTTGGTAAAAAATACCCCAAATGATAAAAACAAATTAATTTTCAATGCAGCTATCCTTAAAATCCATTATGTCATGAATCTGGCTTTCGACTTCATCGACTGATTTTTCCAGAGCCTTTAAAATGCCAAGTTTTAAATTTAAAGCCAGAATATACCTGTCATTTATGTAAAACTGCTTTTCAAAGTATTCCTCCAGACAATTCAGAGCCAGTTGGTACTCTCCAATATCGTTAAGTATGCCTGCCTTTTTTATAAGCTGGCCTTTGGAAATGTTGAGATGGCCTTTAAACTCGTCTGAAAGTTGCCTTCCCAGAAAATACTCAATAATTCCTATGTGGAAATATGCCTTGTCATTGGGTTTGGCGTCAATCGATTTTTTGAAATACGCCAAAGCCTGTTCATAGTCTTTCAGTTTAAATAGACTGGTGGCTTTCTTGTTTAATAATTTTGATAGAATCTTATCCTTGAATCTGGTCGGATTGGCCAATGCATTGTCATAGAAATGCAATGCCTTTTCATAATCACCTTTCCGGAAAGCTTCATCACCATTGTAAATGTTTTTCTTGATTTTAGGAAAGCTGTCCCTCTCCTCGGAAGCATTCTTTAAAAGCAGCTTGTGAAAGTCAACATCATTGAGATTATTGTTGATTTTGATTGCCTTTTTATAATGTCTCAGGGACTTTACAAAATGGCCCTGGCCGTATAATGCCTTTGATTTGGCCAGAATTGCTTCGCCATATTCAGGATCATAATACAGGACTTTATCCAAAATGTCAATGGCTTTTCCATATCGTTCATTTTTCAGATATCCGACAGCTTCATCAAATGAGTTTTTAGTTTTAATTTCTGCCAGAAGATGTTTCTTTCGAAAAAGGGGATTCAAGTTCCCGAACTGGATTCTGTCCATGAAACAGTCATCGGGATTCAGCCATGAAGTTGACTCTCCCTCAACAGCGAATCTGAGCTTGTCACCGTTGGTGTGAACTGTCAAGCAGAAATCATATTCTGTTTTTTCATCATCTGAAGAGACGATAAAATCCTGTGGAATGTTTAGAAAATTCATTAATATTATTTTAAAAAATATTTAATAAAAAAGTTTTGATAAATTAACCATTTAACTGCAAGAAAAAATAGGAGTTAAGTGATATAATGAATTCGACAGAAAAAAAAACTTGCAGTCAAATGGCCGTCATCATGATTGTGCCCCCGGATTGTAAGAAAATAGAGTATGTGAAAAAACTTACAATCAGGAGGCTGTCAGTTTGATTATTTAAGCAATCTGTCCATATTCTTTTTCTCAAGCATGCCTTCTACTTCCTTTGTTCTTTTTTGAGAGGAATCAGTAATCTGTTTGTCTTTATTTTCATAGAATTCCTTATTTTGCTCTCTTTCAAGAAGGATTTCACTGTCGCGCTGCCTTATTTTTTCTTCATCATGATTATATGCCTCACGGGCCAGGATTTCATCAATTATTTCCCAGCCTATCTCTTTTGCCTCAACCTTGTTTTGAAGGTTTACAAGACGGTCGTCATGAAGAGTATATGGAATATCGTTTGTCCTGAATGCCCACTGACCTTTTTCCTTAAATACTCCTCTTATTCCAAATTCCGTTGAAATTTCACTTTCTGGAATTTCACGAACTTTTGAAGGATTTCTTTTAGGTTTGACATTGGAAAAGTCAATTGAAGTTTCAATAACACGTGAAACTTCATATTCGGGAACATAACTTTCTTCAGCTTTTTTAGATGATGATGAATCGAGGATTTCCGGACTTTTAAGTGAACTTGCCTTTAGAAATTCGCTTGCAGGGAGTGGTGTTTTGACTGTTTCAATTTTTTGTGCTTTTTTATCTGTTTTTCCGTCACGAAAACCCCATGGAAACCTTTTTTCATTAACCTTCTCTGCCAAATCTTGCAAAGACTCCGCCTTTAAGATTACCTGATTTCCGTTGACACTGAACAGGTAAATATACCCATCCGAGTGCCTGAAGACATTCAGCATTTCAGTTTTGAAGTCCCCTGAAAGCTCACCTGAAAGTTTGCTTCCGCAATGTCTACAATATTCAAACACGTCCCTTGATTTTTCACCGCAGTTTGGACAAATCACATTTACACCTCACATTAAAATATTTCCAAATACTACACATGCCAACAGATACGCAATCATTAATACAAAACTTTTAATCTCGTTTATCTTAAACACTTTTACCTCCTATCAAATATTCGTCAAATACATACCAGATTTTATTCTGTCCTTTAACTCGCATTTCAAGTTCCTTAAGTGAATCCGCATGGATTTCAAATTCCCTTTCTGTATAATACCAAACCCCTTTCAGGCAGGATACCCTAAAAATCCCAGTTGTGTTTTCCCTGTAATTTCTCTCTAACTCTACAGTCAATGCATCTTCCAGAAGAAGAAGTATGCTTTTAAGCTGGATGTCTTTTATATGACTTAAATCCAATATTCCCCAATCAATAGCTTTTAATGTTTCTGCACTTACAAAATCTACAATCTCATCTATGTATTTAACTGAACTGACTCTCATTTAAACCTCACGAAATCTATCAAAATCTACCTCATGTAAAATTAACATTTAACAGTGAATGTTATCGCCTCCTTTCATGTCTCGTCTAGAAATTCGTTAATCAAATTGATTAGAAACTTATTCAGCGGATTGTCACATGACAGATATGATTCATTTCCCCTGGATGAACCGAATTCTGCAAAGTACGGAGTATGGCCGCATCCTCCATCTATGGTTGTTCCCAGAACAATCTCATCTGAAGTGATCTTTATACCGTAGTCTGACATGTCGACAACGATGAGATTGTCAAAGTCGTTGGTTTTGTATGCCAGCTCACGGCCTGCCAGATCAATATTGAAAATCGCCTCGTGGTCTACAATTTCGCCTGTCAGATAGCAGATTCTAAGATACACTCCATTTTCTGAGATTTTACGGTTGAGGAAACTGAAAAATCCTTCATCCATCTCATTGAATGTGTATTTTTCATCGGCCATACCTGCATATGTAGGCATGTAATTATTTGCCGTGAGTTCATCTACATAGAAATGAAACTCCGGATTATTGTTGACAGCTTTTTTAACGACCCTTTCTAAATTTACATTATTATCTCTTCTAATTACCATATTTTACCCCTAATGATGATGATAAAGTTTTCGAGAGTTCAAGATACCTGAAGATGACTATAAACTCTAATAAAGTACAAATATAACGGCAACAGTCATTTATGGTTTAAGTAACCGTATTCGATTTAGAAGAACACTGCACTTCCCTTTGCAGTTAATTTCACTTGTGGCATTATTATCAACTCCCTATTTGAGTGATTTCGTATAGAGTCAGATTACATCGATATAATGGTGTGGTTATATTATATCTAATTTTAATTGCATATAATTATTACTTTGAGGTTATATATAAAGCTTTGCTTTTTTGATGGTTTTGTAAAAAAAATTTCAAAATTAAAAAAAATATAGTTTCGTAAAAAATTGTCTGTGTAAAAAATAAAAAAAGGAAAAAGTAACTAGATATGAAATCTAGTTAATTCTTATTTTGAATATTATTCTTTTCTGCGTGGAATCCATATACTACCTAAAACAATAGCTATTGTCACTAAAAGATATGCTATCGGATTACCTGTTTCAAGCATGCGAGCTGGCTCACTTGGGATTTTATGTGGCTTTTCAGGAGTTTGAGACTCTTTTCCAATTACTTCAACTGTAGCTTTGTCATGATTGTTTTCATAATTGCTTTCAGTTTCGTTGCAGGAAACGATTGCCTCATTGGTAATTTTACCTACTTTAAGTGCAATGCAGATTATTTGCATTGTTGCACTTTCACCGTTTGCCAAATCGCCGATATACCATTCGCCTGTTTGCGGATCATAGTCTCCTTTGGATGACTTGTATGAAATGAATTTTACGGTTGACGGTAAGTTGTCAATCGCTATGACTTCATGTGCATCGCTTGGACCATGATTTTTGACAGTAATCGTCCAGACAATCTTGTCGCCGACTCTGTATTGGGATTTATCAGATTTTACAGAAACTTCTAAATCCACAATAGCCTTAGCTTCAATTGTATCGTTAGCCTTATTGTTGGATTTATCACAATCTGGAGTGGTTGATGTGACATCAACTGGATTGGTGATATTTCCTACACTTAAGACTTTGGTAGTAATAACAAGTGTTTCACTTAATCCGCTTTCGAGTTTGCCGATTGTCCAAATGTTGGTTTTCTTGTTGTATGATCCTTTGGAAGCTGAAGCTTTAACTAATTTAAGTGAGCTTGGAATGTCTTCAAAGACCTTTACGTTAAGAGCTGCGCTTGGACCGTGATTGGTTACCATGATTTTCCAGGTAAGCTCCTCACCGACATAAGCCTTTTTGGAGCTTGCAATCTTGATTATTTCCAAATCACATACCGGTTCTACATGAGTTGTGTTGTTTGCCTTGTTGTTTGATTCATTGCTGTCTTTGGTTGAGCTGTTTGCAATAGCAACATTTACAATATCGCCCTCTTTTACAGCTTGAGTAATGATTACCAATGATACAGGTGTGTTTGCATCCAAATCTCCGACAGTCCAAATTCCATCAGCAAATTTACCTACAGATGGTTTTGCACTGATGAATTTAAGACCTTCTGGTAAAATATCCCTGACAACAACATCAGAAGCTGCGGACGGACCGTTGTTTACAACGGTAATTGTCCATTCAACCAGATCAGTAATGTTTACACTGCTTGCGTTGACAAGTTTTGTAATTTCCAAATCACATACCGGAAGCACTTCAGTAGTATTGTTTGCAATGTTATTTGATTCATCAGAATCAGGAGTTGTTGAGTTTACAGAAGCAACATTTACAATATTGCCTTCTTTTACTGCTTGAGTAATCAATTCTAAGGTTACTGGAGTATTTACTCTTAATTCACCTATGTTCCAGATTCCGTTTGAATAGCTGCCTGTAGATGGAATTGCAATGACAAGACTAATACCTTCAGGCAAGACATCACGAACAACAACATTTTCAGCAACACTTGGGCCATGGTTTATGACCTCAATTGTCCAGATAACGCTATCATTGAGATAAACAACAGTGCTGTCAACTTTTTTAACTATTTCTAAATCACAAATTGGATTTGCAACAGTGGTGTTGTTTGCTTCATTGTTTGTTTTGTCAGACTCATGGGTAGTAGTGTTTGCGATTACGATATTTGTAATGTTTCCTTCAGCGTTGATTTTGGTTACTAAAACAAGAGAAACAGGCTTGTTAGCATCTAACTTACCAATCTCCCAAATCCTAGTATCCTTATCGAAACTGCCAACATCAGCAGATGCAGAGATTATCTCAACACCCTCAGGAAGAGTGTCTTTGACTTTTACATCTGAAGCTTGGCTAGGACCGGCATTAACGACAGTAATAATCCATTCCACATTGTCTCCAACATAGACAAATGAAGCATTAACGGTCTTGTTAATGGCCAAATCACAAATAGGATCGGCTACAGTACTATTATTTGCCTTATTGTTTGTTTCGTCTGATTCGTCAGTGGTTGTGTTTACGCTTACAATGTTGGTTATTGTGCCTTCTGTTAAGATTTTTGTTACTAAAACAAGAGAAACAGGTTTATTAGCTTCTAATTCACCAATCTCCCAAATCCTAGTATTAGGATAAAAACTACCTGCAGAAGCGTTGAAATCTATAATTTCAACACCTTCCGGCAAGGTGTCTTTAACGTTAACGTTTTTGGCAGTGCTTGGACCAGCATTGATTACGCTGATTGTCCACTGGACAGTATCATTTACATAAACGTTTGAAGCATTAACAGTCTTGTTAATAATCAAATCACAAATTGGATTTACAAAGGTTGTGTTTGTAGCATTATTGTTATCATAATCTGATTCGTCAGTGGTTGTGTTGACGCAAACGAAGTTGTCGATTTTGCCTTCCTCAAGAACTCTGGTAAACAGCATAATTTCAACAGTGTCATTGACTTTTAAGTCATCGAGTTTCCAGATTAAGCTGTTGGCTTTCTGTTCGTATGTATGTGAGCATGAAATGATTTCAATGCCTTCAGGCAATGTATCGTTTACAATAACATCTTTTGCAGTGAAAGGACCGTTGTTTACAACAATTATGGTCCATTCAACAAAGTGGTTTACATATACTTCGGAAGCAGATACCAGTTTGGAGATTTCTAAATCACATAATTCTTTTTCAACATCAGTAGTGTTTTTGGAGGTTTTGTTTTCAGTCAGATTGGATGATGCGTTAACTGTGTTGACTACAGTGCCGTTAACTTTAGTGGTAAACCATACAGTAAAGTTAGCACTTTCGCCAGGTGTTAAAACACCATTATATGTGAAAACATCATCAGATCTAGTCCATAAATCCTTATTGCTGAAGTCTTTTAAAGTCAGTTCGTCTGAACTGTAGCTTTCGGTTACAACAACATCGGACAGGTCGCAGTCACCTGTGTTGGTAACGACGATCATGAAGTAAACATCATCTCCTATGACAACTGTCTCATTTAATGTTAATTTTTCAACAGTCATGTTAGGATTTACAACGAGGGTTTCATTGTGTGTTGTTACGTTTTTGGTTTCTTTGGATGTAGCGTTAACGGTATTTACGATTGTACCGTTCACCTTAGTTGTAAACCAGATAGTGAAACGGACACTTCCATTAACGTCTAAAACACCATTATAAGTGAAAACATCACCGGTTTTAGTCCATACGGAGCTGTCAGTGTGATTGACATAGTCCATCTCATCTGAATCGAATATTTCGGTTACACGTACATCATGCAATGCACAGTCCCCAGTGTTATTTACAACAATCATGAAATAGACATAATCGCCCATAACGACAGTAGCATTCAAAGCGTATTTTTCAACTTCAATACCCGGACCGTGAACAAATGTAGT
>NZ_JAZQIJ010000062.1:0-4661 GCF_045541095.1 Methanobrevibacter sp. | reverse complement strand
TATGGCATGCAATAGGGTACTTTAGATGTATCAAGTTTGAGCTTTTTCTCAATTGTTTTGTTCATTTTCATATTAGCCTGATGGAAAACGAAATAATCATAATCAAGGTAATCAAATTCATAATATTTGGCTAATTTTTTTACCGATTTTGGCGCTGTTGTTATCCCAAATGCAAAAACGTCCATTCCTTTCATTTTTGATGCAAAATTTGAGGTTGGCTTTCCTTCCTCGTCTTCAAAAATACCAAAGGTGTCTTTGGTCATTTGGTTACGTGTGCCTCCATATGGTTTAATGATAGCGTCATAGCCAGTCCCGTCACTTCCCATGTCAAAACGGTATACATCATCAAAATCTCCATATTCCAATGCTGTCACTGTCCCTGCATGGCCAAAAAGTTGATCTGGCGGAAGTTTGGGCACAACCTGACCTCTCGCATCTCCAGCCATTAAAAGAGCTTTTTTTATGGCTCCACCTTGCATTAAACACATAAGGGTATTTAGCCCATATACCCAACCAGAGCAACCAAGAGATATGTCAAGAGTAAAACAATCTTTCTTTAGTCCCATTTTTCCATGTAATACACAAGATGTTGCGGGAAGGATATAGTCGGCTGTTTGTGTGACAAAAACAATGGCATCAATGTCTTGTTTATCCCATTTGAGATCCTCTATTAATTGCTTAGCCGCTGCCTCACAATAGTCTGATGTTGTGAAATCTTGCGAGTAACGTTTTTCTATAACACCAGTAGTTTCAATAAATGATGCTGCATCATATTTGTCATTTGTCGAAATTGTGGATTCAACATTTTTAGGAACACCGGCAGCTAAGCCGGCGATCCTAACATTTTTAATCTCAAAAAAAGCCATTAGAGTTTAGATTTTACAGTTTCAAACAGATCATTGATAGTTTTTGCCTTAGTTATGTCATCACCTTTTAGGGTAACTTCATATTCATCATCAATCATAGCAATAATTGACAAAGCGGTTAATGATGACCATTCGTCAAGTTCATGAAATTCGGTTTCAGCGGTAAAAACTGATGCATCTGTTTCATCAAATTGTTCAGCGAAATGCTTTATAAATTCATTGATTTCCATAATAATAATATTTGAGCCAATTGTTATTCAATGGCGAGGCTCGTTAAACCATTGATGATTAATATTAAAAATTAAATTTTTTTGCTGGATTTCCTATATATGTACAATTTTCTTTAGGATTAGTCATTAAAACCGCTCCAGCGGCAATTTTGGTATTGTTTTTTATCTTGATTTGTTGCAAAATAATTGAGGACACTCCAAGTAAATTGAAATTACCTATTTCAACTTCTCCTGAAATACGTGTCGCAGGCATAATGATGTTATGATTTCCGATTTTCACGTCATGACCAATCACAACGGAACCATTTAATATATTAAAATCTCCGATTGTAACATCACAAGTTGCAATACATGATCCTTGTATGATATTCCCCTTACCAATCGAAAAAGAGTTTTTATCCTCTACCCAAAAATCGGGATATATTAAATTGGGGAATTCAATATTAGGATTGTATATTTGTGAGACTATCTTTTTTGAAATATTTCCATTTCCAACAGCAATTACAACCGCTATTTTACACGGATATCCATTAATGAATTCAATACCGCCTAAAATTTCCCCATAATGGGAAATCGGTGTCCCTACTGGAATTGCATCATCAATGAACCCTATTAGATTCCATGTTGGAGCTTTTGTATTTATACGGTTTATTGTGCACGCAACTTCTTTTCCAAGTCCTCCTGCTCCGTAAATAAGTATATCGCATGTTTGTTTTTTCATGTTTCAATCTATTCAATTTTTGCCGTTAAAAGTCTCCATTGTTGCACTTGTTGCTGAATTTATACCTTCGCGAATAAAAACTTTCTTTATTGTGAGGTAAATAATTTTTAAATCAAGAATAAATGACATGTTATCAACATAATATATGTCATACTCAAATTTCTGTTTCCATGATATTGTGTTTCGCCCATTTACTTGAGCCCATCCTGTAATGCCCGGTCTTACTTCGTGTCGACGTTTTTGTGATTCATCGTATAGTGGCAAATATTCAGGAAGTAGGGGCCGAGGGCCAATTAGAGACATATCTCCTTTTACTACATTCCATAATTGAGGAAGCTCATCAAGGGATGTGGAGCGTATGAATTTCCCGACTTTCGTCAAGCGTTTTTCATCAGGTAAAAGATTCCCTTCGGAATCTTTTTGGTCGGTCATGGTTTTGAACTTGATGACTTTAAATATTTTGGCATTTTTCCCGGGACGCTGTTGGGAAAAAAAAGCTCCGGACTCTTTATTGACTATAGTTAGGCATATCCATAATATCAGTATTATCGGACTTGCTAAAACTAATGCGCATCCTGAAAAAATTAAATCAAATATTAGTTTGAATAATTTACGATACATTCTATCTGCTTGATTGTGGAAAATATAAGTTTTTGTATTTTATCGCTAATCATAAAATGCCCTTGGATTGATTAGTCGCATAATACGTCGGCAAGTTAAAAAAATTATTGTTGATATACAAGAGATATTTATCTTTTTGGAAAATGTAGAGTTAACATGTAAATGTAAAATTGTTTCAAAAACTTTAAGTTACATATTAATTCCTATTGAATACATTTTTAATTCCTGTTTTTGTGAAGATAGGTATACAACCAATTAGGTAGCAATCCTACAAATATTGGGCGTAAAGAAAATATTAGAAAGTAAAAAGGCTGTTTTAACATCCGAAATCCAATAAATCTTACATATGCTTCATTGAGACGACTGGAAAATGTGCGTCGCTTATATGCGTTGCGGTCATCTCGCATTTTATATAATGGTTCATTTAGGTTGTGTCCGCGATAACCGATTGCATACATTTTAAACCATAGGTGGTAGTCCTCTACACGCAGTAACCGCTTATTTTCAGTGTAGCCATTGACTGCAATATATGCTTCACGCCTAACCATACAAGGAGCATGGCAGAATGGGGTGCCATGAATAAAATCTTTGGGTTGAGGATATGGTGTGTTGTTTTTCCCTGTTTTAAAATCTCCATTCTCATCAAAATATATCATCGGACAGCTCACAATCGCAATATCAGGATTATTGTCAAGGAATTCAATTTCTTTAAGAAATCGATCCGGTAAAGAAATATCATCTCCATCCATACGTGCAATGTATTCGGTGTCAGCATATTCCAAACAACGGTTAAGGGTATAATTCAGCCCCATGTTTTTCCCGTTTTTTAAAAGTATAATATTACTGTATTTATTTGCATATTTTTCTGCAATGCAATATGTCTCATCCGTAGAGCCGTCATCACACAGTATAATCTTGAATGATTTATAGCTTTGTGTTAACAGTGAATCAAGTGCGTCGTATAACGTTGATGCACAATTATATATACCTATAATTACAGAAATTCGATAGTTATTGTTACTCATATTACATAATGTATGTGAATGCAATACACGTGATTAGTATTAATCCTGTAATAATTCCTTGGCGTTTGAATATACTGAATTTAGCAAGTGGATAAGCGAGAAGTATGGGATACATGAACCACGAAATGTAAGCAAATCTATTGGAATATGCAGCCGTGTTTATTAATACCCAAAACGCGTTTGCAAAAATGTATGTATGAAGTAGAAACATGTATGTTTTGTCTGTTATACCTTTTTTCACAACAGTATACCATCCAAGCAGTATGGGGGCGGCACTATATAGAATAAAATCCCATCTGAATCCCGTTGATGAAAATAAGTTTTTATTAACTTCTTGAGTAAGGTAATTAGTCATACGTTCATCATCGGCGAATAGGATAAATAAGTCTTTAAAATAATCCTGAAACAGCAGGCTAAGTATTATACATGATAGCCAAATGCTCAGATTTAGATTCGTTTTTTTTAGAAACAATGCCACTGTAGCGGCAACAATTACTGCTCCAATTGTCTTGTGGGTTGCCATACCCAATAACAGCAGTCCGTACCCAATAATTGTATGAGTTTTCCCTTTGCAGAAAAATGACAGACCAAGCAATGCAATACTGGATGCCATGCCATTTCGGATACCGTTTGTCGCGTATCCCCAAAAACTGAATGCTGTAAAACAGAATATTATGGCAAGAAAAAGATGTCGAGGCATCCAGTGGTATGATGCAATACCCATCCCGACTACATAGAATATTGAAACTACTAAAAGCCAACCTGATGCGTCGGTCAGTTCAATACATAAATACTCAACCCATAGGAAGAATGGTTCTTCACCGAAGCCTTTAATCTCAATCCATTGTCCAGACTGCACAAGATTGAAAATCTGCGTATACAGATGAGTGTCGGCATAACACCATATTGGGCGAGTTCCAATATAAATGGTCGCAAGAAAGATAACGAAGAATGGAATGACATTATTGTTTGTCCCTCGCAGTAGTTTCTTATTGGAGCAGGACATTATGTATATAGCATACAGTAAACCAATAAGGCTTATTGTATTTGTCCATATTCCGGTGGAGAAATAGTTAGTAAACATTAAGATTAATTATTTATAAGTTTATCCCATTTTTCCATAATATGTTCAATGGAATATTTTTTTGATGAATTACAGGCAGCAACTGAATATTGTTGCAGTTTCATGGTGTCAGAT
>NZ_JAZQIJ010000061.1:0-2383 GCF_045541095.1 Methanobrevibacter sp. | reverse complement strand
CGTTGGTTATTTGATATTATCCTAGGCTATCTCCCTCGTCCCATGGGTTCAGACAAAAATGTTAATGTTTTGCTTTTTTAAACTTGGTTATCGTTGAAAAAAGTTTTGATTAACTTTGTCATTTATTAGTTTAGATTTCATGGGTATTTAAAGTTCTTCAGAGAGCATTTGATAAGTAATTTTTTGTGCAATTCATCCATGACCTAAGAGGTCATGGTATTCTTGCAATATTTTTGATAAATATATCTAAAAAATTTCGATGATGTGAAATAGAGGACTGATTTAAAATTTGGTGAGGTTGTCAAAAAAAGAGTTAGAGAATGAAATCTCTATCTGCAAACTTTTTCTATTTTTTTTCTGAGTTTTTCAACGGAATTTCCTAAAACGAGTGCGGTATACATCGCCCCTCCGGCACCGGCACCCTCTTTAACAAATCCTTTAAGATAATTCTGCAGACCTTTATGTTCTGATTCTTCAAAACGAGGGTCCACTACATTGACTGTAATGTTATCATCGATTTGTTTTAAGATTCCGAATAAATCTGCACTTTCATCTCCTGCAACGTATGTTGTTGTTGATAAATTGATTCTTGAAAAGTCAAAGTTAGGCTGTACGGATTTAATTATTGCACAAACAGCTGCCATTTGTGTTCCTCCGCCGAGGATTATCGGGATGTCTGAGCCCAGTACCATTCCGGCCATTGCAGGTAATGTAGGATCTCCCACTGCAGCTATTGCTTGAATTGCATCGATGTCATCTTTTTTAGGGTCAAGTCCAGCATTTCTTAAACCTTCATCAACGACTTTTGTTTTCATGTCATGAGGGTTATGTGGCAGACTGCCGCTAACCTTTTCATTTGCATCATAGCCAAGAGCCCTTAAAACTCCCAGTGCGGTTGTTGTTCCTGCAGCTATGCTTTCACCGATGATGAGCATTTCATGTCTTCTAGACAGTTCAGCTCCCAAATCTTTCGCATTTTCAAATATTTCCAATGGGTTTAAAACTCCTTTTCCGGTTCTAATGTCTCTTCCATATTCTTTTCCAAAGTTTACATATTCCACATCTGGTTTAATTTTGGAACCTGCATCGACAATTATGAATGGGATATTTGCCAGTTGGAGTGCTGATTTGGTAAGTCTTGCAGGAGTTGGTGCTGCCGCATCGCCTACAACAGTTTCGGCTGGAGCTTCACAGCATCTCACTTCACCTAAAACCATGAATTCAACATCAGATGCTGGTGTATATTCGGTTAAATCTGCTGATGGGCCGGCACCTGAAATTCCATCAATCAATGAGGTTTCAGTAGTTCCAATAGTAAGTATGAATACCGGATCATCACATTCCTGTAGTTTTTTAGTTAATTCGTCTGATCCGTAAGTTTTTATTCCATCAATCATTGTTTTCACCTAATCTTTTGAGTTGTTCTATGATAATCTTATTCTGATTAATAATCTTTTTATTCTGGAGCATGATTTTCTTTAACATTTCACGTTCCGGAAGTTCGTCATCAGTTTTGAATGTCTGACCGTCCCTTGCCCTTGGAGGTATTCTGATTTGGTCTTTTGGAGGTAATTTATTTTCTTGTTCAGGCATTTTCGGAATTACGCCTCTGGATGCACTGTCTTCTCTAGAAACAAAATCGACATATCTGTGTGTAACTTTGTTTTTTCCTCTCTCTTCCAATAATTCCATTAGTCTTTCATCTACTTGGTCTACGCCGACAAGCTGTTCTTCTTCTACTTCATGAATTAGTCTTTTTTGAATGTTGTATGCATTGTAGATAGGTATTCCTCTTGCATTGCATTCATTTTTGAACATGTCATGAATGTTGATGTCTCCAGTCAGTTGTTTTACTCTTTTCTGCTCAAGAGTATTTGCACTATAAAATCCCATATTAATCATTTTATTTTTTAATTTAAAAAATATTTATTGTTTTAAATATTATAATTTTTCTCTAAAATTTTTTTATCTTTTTTTTGTATTATTGGTTTTTTAGGGGGCCTCCCAAAATTAAATTTCGGAGGGCTATTGATTTTTTTAAAAATGAATAAAAAGTCGGTCTAATAAATTTTTGATGAACCTCTTCTTAAATTAGATGTAAAATTGGTATATTTATATAGTACAATTTATAAAAATATAAATAACTTTTAATAATATAGTGGGGGTGTTATATTGATTTGTGAATTTACACTCGTGGAAATGAAAAAAAATGTTCAAAAGAAAAAAAAGAAATAAGCCTGCAGGTTTTATTTCTTTATACTTTTTTTTTATCAAAAATATTGCAAGAATACCATGACCTCTTAGGTCATGGATGAATTGCACAAAAAATTACTTATCAAATGCTCTCTGAAGAACTTTAAATATCAATGAAATCTAAACTAAT
>NZ_JAZQIJ010000060.1:0-4253 GCF_045541095.1 Methanobrevibacter sp. | reverse complement strand
ATATATTTTGGCATGCTTTTTCTATTGTAACTCTTAAAATTCATATTATTTCGAATAAAATTTTTTTTCATGCCTAAATCCAATTAGCAACATTTATAAGCCTTTATTATTATAATATTATATGGTACTTAGGTACCTCTTTCATTAATTTTTTCTATATTTGTTAATTTTTCGAAAAATGAATTTTTCATTAAATAAGTTAAACGAAAATTGAGTTTTGTTTAAGAGAGGAAAATTATGCAATTTAAAC
Source organism: Methanobrevibacter sp. (assembly GCF_045541095.1). GTDB lineage: Archaea > Methanobacteriota > Methanobacteria > Methanobacteriales > Methanobacteriaceae > Methanocatella. Next base: position 4,003 of record NZ_JAZQIJ010000060.1, on the reverse strand, counting down.
GATATTTATTTTTCAGTTTAATACTATTTTTAATAATTTTCTCAGTGTCATTTGCAAGTGCGAGTGATCAATTAACAAACGATACAAACACAGATGCACTTTCAATGATGTCTGCCGATGATGTGGAGATTGATGAAAATTTTAAAAATGGGAAACTGAATTCAATCGATACGTTATCTACATCGCTTCTGGACCAAGCTGATGAGAAAGACAATAATGGAAGTGTAAAAAGTTTAACTGATGAACCGCAACTGCTGCGGGCGAATAATGACGGACGAATTTTAAGTGTAAGTAATGACGAACAAATCCTTGGTGCTTATGATATAAGTTTATCTGGAGGTACCATGGAAAATATTAGGGATGCTATATTGGAAATATCTGCCAATGGTGGAGGAACACTTTACTTAAATGGTGGAACATATACCGGTGCATCTAAAATTCTCGCAGGTACATTTGATGAAAGTCAAGGCGACAATTGGTGGGATGGAGATTCTGCAAATAGGCCTGATAAGGTATATATAAGTAATGTAAGAATATATGGTGGTTCCCAAATTGGGGATAATTTAATGGCTAATTTTGGAGATAGTTGGGATTATGCTTTAACTTTTGGTGTTAAAAATTCAAAATCTCCATTTATTCCAGGATCTGGGAAAAGAGGATATTCCAGTAATTACGGATGTATTTTAAACAATATTATATTTGAAAATCTTAATGCAACTACTAGACTTGTTAATTTTCAAAGTGGTTCCTTGACTGACTGTGTAATAAATAATTGTGTTTCACTGAATCAGTTTATGGGTATGGAAGGTTGTTATTGGGAAAATACTCCAATTCCAATTATAAATTGTAATTTCACTAATTGCCATCAAACTAATCCTGGTGCACATGGTGTAGATGACGGTTCTGGTCAATTAGGTGCAGTATTTGGTGTAAATATGGTAAATTGTAATTTCATCAATACCTCTTCTGCTCAGCATGGTGGTGCATTATGTATTGCTGATGAGTCAGAGTGGGGGTCTTCAGCTGTATCTTCTCGTTTAATTGACTGTAACTTTATCAACATTACTTCCAGATGGTTTGCTGTATATCTCCACGGAAATTTCTCATCTTCTGTTGCATATATTAAAACACCTGAACTCATTGATGGCTGTCAGTTTATCAACTGTACCGGTACCGGTGAATATTCTGGAGGTATTGGTATAAGTCATAATAACGCGATTGTAAGAAATTCCAAGTTCATTAATAATGACGGTGGACAGGGAGGAGCCATTATGGTTGGTGGTTTAAGCGGAGACCATGACGGATTCAGCGGTAGAAATTATCAAGGAAATAATGTAACAATTGAGAACTGTACTTTTGAAAACAATATTGCAACTAAAGAAAAAACTTCTTCACTTTGTATAAAATTATTTGCTAATCTTAAAAGCGGTCAAGAAAGAACACCTGGTGTCCAATATTACAGCAAAATTGATCCTAATATTGGTGATAATACTATTGAAAGCAATTTCAGGGAAGATGATGCTGGTACCTGGTATGTAAAACATGAAACCATGACTTTTAATCCTACTGGAAATGCCGGTGCGATTTATGTTTACGGTAACGATACAAAAATTTTAAACTGTACCTTTAGAAATAATACTGCTAAAAGTGGTAACGGAGCTGCAATTTATATTGATGGTTCCAGGACTATAATTAATGATACTAAGTTTTATGAGCATGAATGTGAAAACGGTACTGTTTATATTGTAGGTAGCAATACAAAAGTTTTCAATTCAACATTTAAGGATAATTCTGCTGTAAATGGTGCAGCGGTATATATTAAAGGAAACAATTCTAATATAAACAACAGTACTTTTAATAAAAATACAGTAACCCATCAAGGTGGTGCTGTATTTATTGACGGAAAAGATACTTCATTTAAGAATAACAATTTCACAGAAAATGAAGCTATTCCTGCATCTGCCAGCGCTGGTGATGACACTGGTTTGGGTGGAGCAATTTATGTAAAAGGTGATAATACTGTCACAGTCAATAACACATTCTCACATAACAAGGCACGTAACGGTTCTGCAATTTACACTACAGGCAAAAACTTCAATCTTAAAGATGATGTCTTTTTCGAAAATCAGGCTTGGAGTTACCTTCTTATTGTCAATGCAGTTCCAAAAGAAAGTCTTTATGATCAAAGTGATGTAAATGTGACTGTTGTGCATGTTGGTGGAGACAACATCATTAATGCAATCCACAACGAGGCATCAAACACAGAAATACACCTTCAAAATGTAACATTCAAACACAGTAACGGAAAAGTTAGAAATACTGGTGCTGCCGTTTTAACTCCTGTCAATGGAGCTGAAAACAGTCAGGGCGGTACTTTAGTTTATCAGGATGACAGGGAAAATTTACAGGAAATTTCTCTTACAATCTATGACCCGGATAATGCTATTATCTACCTTAATCAAACAATGATTACCAACATTACAGGTGCTGTAAATGTCACCCTTTCCAAATCCCAATTAAGAAAGGTAGGCACATACAGGGTAGTTGCAACCCATCCTGAAGACTGGAACTATAAAGAGATTACAAACACTACAAACTTTAGAATTTTAGGTTATGTGGACTTGTCTGTAACTAAAACAAGTGATAAGGATGTCTACACTGTTGGTGATGGTGTAACATGGATTATAACTGTAACAAATGCTTATAATTCAACAACCGCAACATTTGTGAATGTAACAGATGTTGTGCCAAGTCAATTTGAATTCAGCAATGCAAACTGTACAGCCACTCAAGGTTCTTACAGTAAAGCTACTAATTTATGGGAAATAGGCACATTGCTTCCTTCTCAAGTTGTAACATTGACCATAAAGTCAATAGCAAAAGAGAGAGGAACATTTGACAATAAGGCTAATGTTGTAAGTAATGAAACAGACTGGAATGAAACAAATAACGAAGACAATAAAACCGTAAATGTCACAGCTGCCGATTTGGAGATTACAAAGACTGCTAATCCTGATAAAACACGAAATAACAGTGAAGTAATCTGGACAATTACTGTAATCAATAAAGGTCCTGATGTTGCTTATAATGTTCGTGTAAATGGTACATTAGATAACGGTTTGATTTTCTCAGGCGTTCCTGTTAGCATGACCAATCCTAGCCGTTTTGATTCCAATAATGTCTGGACAATAGATGAACTTCCTGTGAATGTTCCGTATGTTTTAGTTATTTCAACTACTGTGAATGCAACTAATGCTACTTTGAACAATACTGTAGAAGTTACCTCTGATACTTATGATCCTAATCCTGATAATAACAATGCTACTAATAGTACTGTTGTTCCTCCGGAAGCTGATTTGGGTATTGTTAAGGAGGTGAATGCTTCAACTACACATAATGATACTTTTGTTGAATGGACTATTCGTGTGACTAATTACGGTCCTGACAATGCGACAAATGTTGTTGTGACTGATGCGGTGCCTGAAGAACTGATTACTTTTGACCCTGTTGGCAATTATAAAGGCCGTCTTGACGGTAATGATTGGATTATTGGTGAGATGAAAGTTGGTGAGACTCAGGTTTTAGTTGTTAAAACTAAGGTTAATGCTACCAATACCACTATTGTAAATACTGTATCTGTCGTGTCTGACATTTATGACCCTTATCCTGAAAACAATACTGCTTCTAATAGTACTGTTGTTCCTCCGGAAGCTGATTTGGCTATTAATAAGACTGTTTCTTTAAGTGAAGTTCGAAACAATACTCTTATTAACTGGACTATTACTGTACATAATTACGGTCCGGATGATGCTGTCAATGTTGTCGTTTTAGATGACCTTCCTGATGAATTGATTTTAATTGGTGCGGTTGAAGGTTATGAAGGTACTTTTGATGCGAATAATCACAAATGGATTATTGATTTGGTTAAAAATGGTGAAACTTATAGTATAACTCTAACTACTAGGGTTAATGCAACCAATAAAACTATTACTAATTTTGTAAG
>NZ_JAZQIJ010000059.1:0-11518 GCF_045541095.1 Methanobrevibacter sp. | reverse complement strand
TTGATGAAAATGCTACTGGATTTGTTGAAGTCAAATCTGGCGATAGTGTATCTAATATTGCATTGGAAAATGGTGAAGGTACATTAGCAATTACATTGCCTTATGGAAGCTACACTTTAGATGTAACTTACCTTGGTGATGCTAACTACAATAAGAACTCCACTAAATGTGAATTCACACTTGTAGAACCTGCTAAGGAAAACACTCCAATCTCTTTGGATATCGTAACTGAAGAAAACAATGTGACAATAACTGCTATTGTTAATGATGCTGCAACTGGTCTTGTCAAATTCCAAGTAACTGGTGAGGAAGAATACACTCTCTATGCAGATGTAATTAACGGTAAAGCAGTTCTTGAAGATATTCTTGTAACTGGTGATTACACAGTAGTTGCAACATACATGGGTGATAACAGGTTTAATACTAATATTACTTATGCTGATTTCACTATTGTAGGCCATATTAAGAAAGATACTCCTATTACTGCACGTGCTGATGTGAATGGTAACAGGGTTACAATAACTGTGAATGTTGATGAAAATGCTACTGGATTTGTAAAATTGACTGTTGGTGGTACTGTTGCTAATATTGAAGTGGTTGATGGTGTCGCAACATTAACAACTACATTGGCACCAAACAGTTACCTTGTTGATGTAACTTATCTTGGTGATGATAACTACAATGTGAACAGTACTAAAGTAACATTTACCGTAACAGAAGTTTCCAAACAAAATACCACTATCGATCTTAATATTATTGCTGATGAAGATACTGCTTTGGTCATGGTTGATTTGGATAAATCTGCAACTGGTTTGGTTAAATTCTATATGGTATGTAAAGAAACCGGTGAAGAATATACTATGTACATGGATGTTATAGATGGTCATGTTGAAACATTTACTAACAGCATTGCTCCTGGAAACTACACTGTAGTTGCTACATACATGGGTGATTCAGTATTCAACACCAACACCACATCTAAGGATGTTGAAATCCTTGGTCATGTGATGAAGGATACTCCAATTGATGTAACTGTTGAAACTAATGCAAACAGAGTTATATTAACTGTGAATGTTGATGAAAATGCTACTGGATTTGTTGAAGTCAAATCTGGTGTAAGTGTATCTAATATTGCATTGGAAAATGGTGAAGGTACATTAACAATTACATTGCCTTATGGAAGCTACACTTTGGATGTAACTTATCTGGGTGATGCAAACTACAATAAGAACTCTACTAAATGTGAATTCACACTTGTAGAGCCTGCTAAGGATGATACTCCAATCTCTTTGGATATCGTTACTGATGAAAACAATGTGAAAATGACAGTTACTGTTGATGAAATTGCATCAGGTCTTGTCAAATTCCAGATAACTGGTCCGGAAGATTACACCATCTATGCAGATGTAATTAAAGGTAAAGCGGTTCTTGAATATGTTCTTTTAAGTGGTGATTACACTGTTGTTGCAACATATATGGGAGATGAATGGTTTAATACTAACATTACTTCTGAAGATTTCACTGTTGTGGGTCATATTAAGAAGGATACTCCTATTACTGCCGGTGCTGATGTGAATGGTAACAGGGTTACAATAACTGTGAATGTTGATGAAAATGCTACTGGATTTGTAAGATTAACTGTTGGTGGTACTGTTGCTAACATTGAAGTGGTTGATGGTGTCGCAACAATTACAACTACATTGCTTCCAAACAGTTACCTTGTTGATGTAACTTATCTTGGTGATGATAACTTCAATATGAACAGTACTAAAGTGACATTTACCGTAACAGAAGCTTCCAAGGAAAATACTCCAATCAATCTTAACGTCACTGTTAATGAAAGCAGTGCCATGTTTAAAGTTGATTTAAATAAAGCTGCAACTGGATTGGTTAAATTCTATTTAATCGGCGATGAAAGCGGTGAAAATTCCACTATGTATGTGGATGTAAAAGACGGTTCTGCAGAACTCGTGGTTAATGGTATTGCACCTGGAAACTACTCTGTTGTTGCAATATATATGGGAGATGACGTCTTCAATTCAAATGTAACAAGTTCCCAGTTCAGCGTATCTGACCATGTGATTGAAAACACAACATTTGAAGTTGAATATACAGTTGATCATAGCAATGTGACAATTACCATAAAATCCAATGTGGATGGAGAAGTGACAGTATACTTGGACAACGTAGAATCTAAGGTGATACTTGAAAACGGTACTGCAAGCTTCACTGTTCCATCTATGGATTATGGAGAACACAGTCTTGTGATAGTCTATCCTGGTGACCGTGATCACACTCCTGCTGTGAACGTGACACCAATCTACATCGAAGGATTTGGTACTAAATTCACTAATATTACTGTTGTAAAAGAAACATTGACTGCTGTATTGTCCTTGGCTACAGGTGATCCTCTTGCAAACCAAAGCATAACCTACATAATTGACGGTGTAGAGGCACATACTTCTACTGATGAAAATGGACAGTTCACCATCCAACACGTGCTGGACAAAGTTCTCACAATCAAATATGAAGGTAATGTCTCATTCCTGCCAACTGGTGTTGAATTGAACCTGAGAAGTCTTGTTCCAAAAAGAATAGACACTGAAATTCTTGGTGAAAATTACGAACAGTACGCTGTCGATTATTATGCTGGTGAAAGAGGACAAAACTTCACAACACAGCTTGTTGACGCCAACGGTAAACCTCTTGCAAACAAAACCGTATACATCGGATGTAATGGTGTATTAAGAGAAAGGACAACAGATGAAAACGGATTCACTTCAGTTCAAATCAACTTTAAGGACAAAAATAGGCTCACATTTGCTGTTGTCTTTTTAGGTGATGAGGACTACACTGGTTCAGTGAGCGTATATCTCATCGTAATCAAGAAAAAACCGGTTACAATGACTACACCTGCAAAATCATACAAGGTCGCTACAAAAACCAAATCCTACACTGTTTCCTTAAAAACAATCAAAGGTGCATCCGCTGATGGTAAAACCTACTTTGGAGCAGGTCAAAAAGTAACACTTAAAGTCAACGGCAAAACCTACACTGCAAAAACAAATGCTAAAGGCCAAGCAACCTTCAAAATTACTAATTTGAAGAAGAAAGGCAAATTCACAGCCTTAATCAAATTCGCCGGAAGCACCACGTACAATGCAGTCAGTAAAAAAGCAATATTAACAATCAAATAAGGATCATTTTGATTCTTATTTTCTTTTTCTTTTTTTAAGTGTTTTTCAATATTTTGTATTGAATAATCCAGTTATATTTAATTTCAATAATTATTACGTATTTTTCACTGTAATTTGGATGACGGGTTAAGTTTCTTCAAATCTTGATGAAACTGCAATTAAACTATTCAAATTATCAAAAATTTTTTCCAAAAAAATTAATTTACATTGAAATATAATATATTATTATGAGTTATATTGATGAAGCGGTTAATTTATTTGGCCAAGGGTATGTGTGTTCTCAGGCAGTGTTTGCGGCATTCAGTGAGGATTTTAACCTTCCAAAAGATAAGGCTCTTAAAATTGGGGCTTGTTTTGGAAGTGGTATGCGTAAAGCTGAAGTCTGTGGTGCTTGCACTGGTGCACTCATGGCAATCGGCTTGAAATATGGTGATGACAAGCAAAAAAGCAACGAGGTATGTGAAAAATTTTTGGATGAGTTTAAAAAAGAAAATGGCTCATATATCTGTAGGGATTTGCTTGAATGTGATATTTCAACTCCGGAAGGTGTTGAAAAGGCGGTTTCAAAAAATCTGTTTAAGGATTTTTGCCCCTTGATGGTTGAATCAGCAGCAAAAATCTGTGAGGAAATCCTATTTAAAGGTTAGTCCTTTTTCAATTTGTCCGGTTAAAAAAGGATTATTATTAAAAGTAATTGCAGTTTTTGACAAGTTCATGTCAATTTGTATTGATTTTTACTTTTGGAGCTTTGACATGTTCCTGCATCACTGAACTTTCATGGTGCTGAATGTAATCACTGTTTTGCAGTTGATGTCATGTCTTTCGATACATTATCAAAGGTGGGTCTTCCTACTCTATGGTCGGCCTAAAAATACTGTGTTGCAGCTATCAAAATTATCAATTTTGTTTCGAATTTATTATCTTGCATTGTCGTTTTTTTATTTTTATGCAAGATTATTATGTTCTTCATATTTTTCAAGATATTTATATATCATTTGCTACATTTTTCATCGATTATTGACTATACTTCAGAATTCCTGTCCTCTGCTTGGAGCAACAAAATAAGCATTTTACCAAAACATTAATTTTTATTGAAGTTTTTCATAGATTCTAAATAATCATCTAATAGGTTAAATAATTCTTCTTTTGTATTCATTTTAAATATTTTAGGCTTAACTTCAAGGCTTCCTGGAAGATTCTTTAGATAATATGCAGTATGGGTTCTCATTTCCTTGATGGCTCTTCTTTCATCTTTTAAATCGATAAGCAGTTCCGTATGTCTTTTTGCCATATTTATTTTCTCTTCTGCAGTTATTTTTTCAGGTTCAATTCCGTAATCGATATAGTCAATGCACTGTTTTACAAGCCAAGGATTTCCTCTTAATGCCCTTCCAATCATTATTGCATCACATCCGGTTTCATCAAGCATTCTTTTTGCGTCATAGCAACTCCTGATATCACCATTTCCAATCACAGGTATTGATACATTTTGTTTAACTTCCTTAATCAGGTTCCAGTCTGCGGGGATGTCGTACCTGTCCTCTCGGGTTCTCGGATGAACTGTAACTGCCGATGCACCAGCATCTTCAACTATTTTTGCCATTTCGACTGCATTTATACTGTCATGATCCCATCCGCTTCTGATTTTAACCGTTACGGGTATTGGAACACTATCCACAACTGTTTTTACTATCTTTTCTGCCAGTTTGGGATTTTTCAAAAGAGCGCTTCCCGCATTACTTTTAACGGCCACCTTTTTGACGGGACATCCCATATTTATGTCAATGATGTCCGGATTCATGTTTTCGTAGATATATCTTGAAGCGATACTAAATGATTCCGCTTCCGCTCCAAATATCTGCTGTGCGATGGGACGTTCTTCTTCGGTCATGTAAAGCATTTCCTGAGTTTTATAATTGTCATACATTATTGCCTTATCTGAAACCATTTCGGTTTCCAGAAGGCCGCAGCCCATTGATTTGACAACTCGCCTATATGCAGAATTGCATATTCCGGCCATAGGTGCCATGACAATCTGATTTTCAATTTCTACATTACCGATTTTCCATTTCATTGAATTACACTCAAAAAAAGTCTATGTTATTATTTTAATGGTAATGCTAATTAATGTTTTCTAAAAAAAGGAATTTGTGGATTAACCGGTTAATCCACTAAACAAGTCACTAAATGGGTTACTGTCTGTAGTATTGTTCATGACAGTTGATATCTCTGTTTCAAAGTTGTTTACATCTCCTTGCACGTTTTGTACTTTTTGGATACTTGTTGCAAGGTTTTCAATGTCGCTGTCTGAAATATTGATGTTGTTTACAACTGTGTAGTTGTTGATAATGTTTACTATGGTTTGGTGATCTGTAACGTTTTCCTCTTTTACAGTCTCTTTAACGTCATCAACCAGATCGGATATTTGGTCTGCAGTTGCGTTTGAGTTTTGAACAACTTCAGCTTGTGTGTATATTTCAGTATTTGCAGCTTCTTTCACGGTTTCTGGAATTTCAACATTTGTAGCTTCTTCATAAGCGTTCATAATTCCAGCCAATGCAGATTCTCCAGTTGCAGTAACCGGACTTGTAACGTAAACGTGGCCGCTTGTAATTCCGGATGATTTTAAAGCGGAAATGTACATGTTTCCGGTTATTGTTGTTATTTTTGATTTATCCACACTGACTTCCAAATCGTTATTGTCATTCAAATCAAGAAGTGCTGATGAGAATATTTGACTTGAGGAGTAAGTTTTTCCTGTAATTGAGCTTGAAATTTTATTTACTTCATCTGCTGTGACAATTTTGGTTTTTGCACTTGCCAAATCGGCATTTGCCTGATTTTTAAAGAAATTGTCAACAGTATTTTTATAATCTGTATTTGCATGTGTGGTTTCACCGTAGGTAATTACTACAGGTTCGACTTGGCCTGAAAATCCGATAGGGATAATCATTCCTACTAATATTATAGATAAGATAACAATACCTATTGTACTCTTGCGCATATTTTCACCTCTTTGAAATAGCAAATTTTATTTGTACCTTTTAGTATTTAAATGTATATTATTTGTGTGTGAATAATTTTTATTATTTGTAAATTTTGCACGAATACAATAATATTTATATGTTTTCAAATCAAATTTAACTTATAGTCAATTTTTTAAAATTGCTATGTTTCTGTTATAAAAAAGCATAAAGGAGGTGAAAAAACGAAAAATATTGATAACAAATTGTTGTTCACTTTGATTATATTTGTATTGCTTCTATTTTCTGTAGGTAGCGTATTTGCAGGGGATAATGAAACAGTATCTGATGTTGTGGGGGTTTCAAAGGATCTTAACGAATTGACGATGACGGACGAACTTCAGGAGGTTCAGACTGCTCACTCAGATGAGCAAATACTACAAGCAAACAATAATGTGATAAATGTCATCAATGTTAAAGATTCTTATAATGAAACTAGCAGAACATGGGATGAAGATGGTTTTGATTTAGCTGGCGCTACAATCAAAGTATTCGATTCTTCAAATAAATTAATTTCAACACATACCACTGATTCAAAAGGTAATGCGGTTATTAAAAATTTAGGGTCTTCCAAATATTCTTTGGAAATTTCATACTCCACCTATGAACCTATAAAATTAACCGACATTGACTTCACTAAAAAGACAGGAACCGTTGATATTAAGGGAATTCAATTTGTTCCGGACATATTGTTGCTGGTAGACTATAACTCACACAGCGAAAAGGTTGACGTGCTTATGAACATGTCAAGAAGGGTGGCTTATATCAGTACTACCGATTTTGACAAATCCCGAGCATGGTTAGTGGAATACGCTAACTATATTCATATTGATATGTTTTCAGAATCCGCTTACAGCGTTTTAACAGGCCAGTACCTGAAACAATTGCTGGCGCGTTCTCCTGCTAATGCGAATTATATGGTTGCATATACCTTCAGTGTATTTTCAAAACAGATTTTGAATAATACCAATATGCATATCATAGGAGCCACTCCGGCTAACAATCACTATGATACTATTGAAAATACTTATATCGGTTCATATTTCCAGGCTAAGGATATCGCGGAATCAGATATTTTACTTAGCAATATGAAAAATTATTTAGATTATGTCCGTCATTTAATCGACCCGTCCAAATATACCAATCCGACACTCGATGAGAATAACGCTCCATTAATGGCTCCTGAATGCGGTTTTTATCATCCTGATTTGGGATTGTACACACTTGTCCCTGAAGGAAAACTAATAAACAAATGGATTCGGGAAAATCCTGGATATACTCACAGTTCAGACGGAAGTTTAAATTGGATGACTGAAAATTATGTTGAATGGTTGAAAACTGAACTGGACCCTACCGCATTGTTCAGACAGTTTGAAAGTGATTATATCAAAAGATTCAATCCGACAAAACCGTTTATAGTAATCGCTTCATATTATGGTGGTGAAGAAGTATCTGATGCACTTATCAGAGGTTATGAAGCTAACGGTAGGCCTGCATTCAACGTATTCAAAACAGGTACCCAACCGCCTATGTCTTCAATATTAAATAATATCAACAACATTTCCACTGTTGGTTTGGCTGCTGTCAATTCACTGTGCAGCTGGTCACTTGATTATGCTAACGGTACTGCAGAGCCTGATTTGACTGATATTGATTTGCATGTATTGAAAGGAATTGTAGAGATTTCAGAATACAGTTACAATTCAGAATTAGGTCCTCAAGTGGAATGGACATATATGGTTACTTATCCAAGTTTTGAAGGTGTATTCGGTCAGGTAGCGCTTTCCTGGGTAGACAGTTTAGGTAAATCCCATATTATCCAAGACGGTGTGGATAAAATGGTTCAGTTAAACTGTAAATGGGCCGATTTGCATGATTTGAATAATTCAGATAAAAAAATAGCTATCATGCTTTACAATTATCCGCCGGGTAAGGCTGAGATTGGTGCATCATACCTTGATGTATTTACAAGTGCATATGACTTGCTTATCCAATTGCACAATCAGGGATATGATATCGGTGCAAGCGTTGATTATATAAATTATTATAACAACACTTATGAGTTGCTTCTCAACTCACCGACAGGATACAAAATCAACGGAACTAATGTAAATTACATTTCACTGTTCAATTTAACCCAGATAATATTTGACATGAACAATAAGGGTTCATGGGCTAGCGGTCTTCTTGAAAAGTATGTTGAGGAAAACTGGGATATGCTTATGGCGCATCACCAGCTGATTTCACTTGAAGATTTTGAACATTTGACCTTGGACATTAGGGATTCATTATATAATGCCCTTATTAACTATTGGAAAGACGGTTTAGGTCCTGCAATGGTTTATAAAAACAAGTATATAGTCATTCCTGGTGTCTGGTTTGGTAATGTATTCATAACCTTCCAGCCAAGTAGGGGTTGGGAGGAAGTTCAGGATTATCACAGCCTTGTAATTCCGCCACATCAGCAATATGTTGCATTTTATAAATGGATGGAAAAAACAGCCAAAATCAATGCTATTGTAAGTATGGGTACTCACGGAACATTGGAATGGTTGCCAGGTATTAACCTTGGAGCATTCCCTGGAGATTGGACTTTCGAGTTGTCATTGATTCCAACAGTATATCCTTATATTGTATCCAACCCTGGTGAGGCGATGGTTGCAAGAGACAGAAGTTCCGCATTATTGATTACTCACATGACTCCTGCAATGGTTTCATCTGAGCTTTACGGTAATTACACTACATTGAAAAATTACATCAATTACTACAAGGAACAGTTAAGTCTTAACGTAACTTCCAATGCTGAAGCATACAGGGATATGATTGTAGAACTGGCTCCTGCTTTAGGTTTCAGAAACTTCTCAGACAATGAAACTTTCGCAGATTACATTGATGAGCTGCACCATTATCTTGATGCAATGGAAGATGACTTCAATACATTCGGTCTGCACACAATAGGTAAGATATTGACAGGCTATGAACTGATAGAAGAAGTTGTCACAATTGTAACTTCACAGACAAAGATTTATGATCAGCTTGTTGAATTCTTCTATCCTGAACTTAAGGATTTAAGTTTCTATAAAGACATGCAAAAGGATTTCAAGTATGAAAAGCAGGTTGAGTTCATCAAGTCATTCCTTAAAGAGTATGTTACTCGTCTTGTAAACGGCACTTCAGCCGATGAGCTAAACAGGGAATACGGATTTGACAAAGGCACTGCATTATATAACTCTACAAGTTATTGTGAGGATATCATTGCAAATATCCAGAAGAATAATGAGTGGAATGCAATTTTACTTGCATTAAGTGGACGCTATGTAAAATCCGGATTGTTCGCAGATCCTTCCTATGGTGATTCAATACCTACAGGATATGATGGTTATGCTTCAGACCCAACAAGGATGCCTTCACAGGCTGCTTACGAGTCAGCTATTACAATTGTAAACATGCTTCTGGCAAATTACTATGAACAGCACGGCAAATGGCCGGAGCTAACTTCATTGATCTTGTGGGGTACTGAAATATCAAGAACCGAAGGTATCGGTGTTGCTGAGTTCATGTACCTTTTAGGTTGTAAACCGGTATGGGCCGACAACGGAAAAGTTCTTGGTGTTGAACAATTGCCTCTAGAAGAGTTGAAAGTAACATTGAATGATGGTTCTATTGTAAACAGGCCTAGAATTGATGTATTCGCAAGTATGGTTACCAACAACAAGGACTGGATTACTTGGATGCTTACTTCAGTGAATTTGGCTCTGAACGCAACCGGCGAGGATGAAACCAACAACTATGTTAAAAAACATTATGCTGAAAATCCTACTTTGGATAGATTATTTGGTCTGCCAGGTAATGTATTAGAAGGAACCGGTATGTCAAATCTTATACCAAACACTGCTGATTGGAGTATCGATTCAGTCAATGAATATGCTATGGATATCTATTTGGATAAAGTATCTTATTCCTGGAAATTGGATGAAAAAGGAAACATCGTCATCAATAAGGAAAAAGAAAACTACAAATACCTGCTTGACAAGGTGGATGTTATTACCCAAAACTTCGACAGTTCATGGAGACTTTTCGATTCAGACGATTACTACGATTGGTTCGGCGGTTTGTATAATGCCGCTAACGTATTGAAAAACCAATCAGGTAAATCAAAACCTGATACAGCATTCTTTGATATCAGGAACAAAAACAATTATGTCTCAAGAACATATCAGGAAGAGATTGACTTTGAGGTAAGAAGCATTCTGCTGAATCCGCAATACGTTAATGCACTGGTTAACACTCCTGCGGGAATGAATGCATACGCATCAAGGTTCCAGAACTTCTATGCAAGTACAGTAATCGGTGGCGGAACATTAAACAAGGAATTAGGTAACCAATTGGCTAAAACTATCCATAAAATTAATTCCGGCGTAACCAATGCTCAATTGTCAGCAGGTGCGCAGTCTTCCACTGCATGGCTGATTTATATGGCTCAGCAAGGTATTTGGGACGCTGATGCCGATACTGTTAGGGATTTGGTTGATGATTACATGAAAGGTGCAATCCAATATGGTGTTGCATGTTGTCACCACACCTGTAAAAACCTTGCATGGAACGCGGAAATTATTCAGTTAAGTTCTTTAACTCCTGCTCAAAAGCAAAAATTCGCTGAAGTATTGGCTCAAGCAACAAATACAGATCCATTATTCAAAATGGATGAGAACTATGACAAACAGGGTAGTCAAGGCAAAAACAATGGAAATGCTGCTGAAGGTGATGAGGGTACTCAAAAAGCAACTGTGTTGTCAAACAGTACTGCTCAACAGTCAGAATCTGACGGATCCAATGCAGGTGGTCAAACCGCATTCGGTGAAGACCCATCCGCAGCAGGCGATGCAAAATCCGCAGCAGATTCACAAAGTTCACAGGATGCATCTTCCGGCGGTGAAAGCGCTGGCGGTGCTAAAGCATATGAACTTTCAGACAAATCAGCTTCCAAATCTACTAGTTCAACAGAATCTAGTATGCCTGTATTTGTAATTATTGCTGTAATTGTCTTAATTGCAATCTTTTTAGCTGGATACTGGCGCAAAGATGAAGATGAATATGATGATTATTAATTAATCATCAACTTTTTTTTTATTTTTTCGATATTTTTAAATATTATATTTTATCAAAACTATAAGACTTTGTCAAGTACCGCGCGGCAAAAAGACAGCTTCACTGCTTAATAGCCTTGCTTTCCGACACAAAAGCGCCATAAGAGCTTGCGCAAAAGGTCGGCGGGAAATACAAGTCGGATCGTAGCCA